>CAZQYL010000364.1:0-2666 GCA_964597425.1 uncultured Ignavibacteriales bacterium
AGAAAGTTTAACTCCGATCAAAAACGTAATTCACAAAAAATGGCTGATGGAAAGGATATCTTGATCAAACGTTACTAAAAGAATTATTTTACCAATACCATCTTCTTAGCATCCCTGAAGTTATCAGCTTCCAGAGTGTAAAAATAAATTCCGCTTGCAGCATTGCTTCCATCAAAACTAACTGAATAAGTACCCGGAACCATTTTTTGATTAATTATTGTATGCACTAACCTTCCCGATACATCATAAACCTGCAATAAAACTAATTCGTCAAATGATTTGCTCTTAGGAATATCAAAATTAATTTTAGTTAACGGATTAAATGGGTTAGGATAGTTTTGATGAAGATTATAAAAAAGTGGAATTTCGGTGTTAATTGAATTAATTCCGATTATTTGCGAAACATCCAGTTTCCATACCGCATTGGCTTCGGTGCCGGCAAATAAATAATTACCTGAAATCATTAATGAATATACTCTCTGGCTATCCAAACCATTATTAAGATGTATCCAGTCATTGCCTGAATTGCTTGAGTAATAGACTCCCCTGCCCGTGCCGCAAATTAAATAATTATTTATATCAATAATACAATTGACATCAGTATTATTCATGCTAAGCTGGTACCAGTTCAGCCCGTTATTTATTGATTTGTATACACCTGCGCTGTCAGTTCCGGCTAAAAGATAATTTTCAGTTGAAATTAATGACCGAACGGAGTGATCGTTTAAAGATGAGTTCTGCCAGCTTCTTCCATTATCAGATGAATAAACCAAACCACTGAACCCTGTATCCTGGTCACAGCCCGCATAGATAAAGTTATTTCTGCAGAGTATTGCATTAGTTTTTTCATGGTTAAGGCCAAGGCGTCCCCAGTTACTCCCATAATTTGTAGACCTGAAAACTCCTGAAGATAAAGTTGCTGCATACAAATTGTTCCCGTTTAGTTGAAGTGAAAGGATCTCGTTATTGAATGCAGTTTTTTTTATCCAGTTTATTCCGTTGTTCGAAGAAAAATAAATTCCATCATTAACTGTTGCTGCAAAAATATCACTTCCATTGTTTAGAAAATCATAAATGCTAATACCTAAACTGTTAGTGTTTTGTATTGCCTTAAGGCTCCAGTTAAAGCCATTGTTTGTGGAAGCATAAATTCCTTCACCATATGTACCGGCAAATAGATTATTTCCGCTTTGATTAAGTGAAAGTACCCGAATGTTATGAAGTTCCGTCTGTATCCAGTTAATACCGTAGTTTGTTGAACGGAATACACCCGTACCCGAGAATCCGGCAAAAACTGTATCTCCGATCATACCAAAACCATATGCAGAACCACTAGTGAGCGATGTTTGGGTAATAGAATAGAGCTGTCCGTAATTTGTTGACCTGTAAATTCCTAATCCGCTCGTGCCGGTATACACATAGTTGTCTTTAGCGATCATGGAAGGTATCATTAATCCCATAACACCTGCAAAACTCCAATTTAACCCGTAATTTGTAGAACGGTAAACTCCGTTGTAACTTCCTGCATATATAAAATTCCCTGAATAGCCCAAAGCCTCAACCGGAAGATTCATTGTCAAAGGGTGATCCCAATTAACTCCATAATCATGCGAAACATATACTCCGTCATCCCCCCCGGCATATAAGATTTCTCCATTCGCTTTTAATTCTCTTGCGTTAAAGGTATTATTTACCAGGTTCCAACTCGTTCCGTTATCGCTCGAGGATAGAATTCCGCCGCCGCCTGCCAGCACATAGCCACCGGCAACTGCCATCCCATATATAGATCGATTATTCTGTGATATTCTAACCCAATTCAGTCCGTTATTGGTTGAAAAATAAATTCCTTTATTTTCTGTGCCAGCAAAAATGATATTATCTTTGACAGCAAAACAGTTAACATCAATATAATGCAAACTTGAATGTTTCCAGCTTCCACCATAATTTGTGGAGATATAAACGTTTGCAATTCCATCGGGAGAATTGTGACTTCCTGCAAAAATAATATTATCTTTCACAATAAGAGAAAAGACATGACTCCCGTTAATACCGGTTGAACTTTGCTCCCATTGTGAATATGATACATTGAAAAGTAATAATAGGGCGGTTAGTATCGTAAGAAATCTATTCATAAAAATTATGAATTTGTATTTTTAAAGTTACTCAAATATACTCAATAATATAGCTTTTATTAAGTCACTTTTCTTAAAACCGTTATAAATTTGCAAGAATTTAAGCGAAAAACATATCACTAATCTCACTTTTCACCATTTCGCTATCTCATTATTTCACCATCTTACTATCTCACTATTTCACCCTGTAGTGCCCTATTATCGTCCATTCATTCAGCACATCTTCATCGGCAACATAACCGGGATCGGGGAAGTTGTGAATTAAATACGTAACTCCGCCTACATATTTATCTGAAACTATTCCTATATGATCTCCCCATCCGTCGCCATTCATATCCCATGCAACAACATCACCCGGCTGGAAATCATTATCAATAGAAAGCTCCTGCCAGTACTTGCCAAACCATACCATTAGCACGGGTACACGCCTTTGATCAATATTCGGGTCAGGTTTTTTGGCTGACCATCTCGACATCGGATAATCGCTCCAGTTTGCCTTCAGGTCATTGTATACCTCTTCCTGCAGATCGCAAA
>CAZQYL010000365.1:0-2642 GCA_964597425.1 uncultured Ignavibacteriales bacterium
TTGAAGATGAAAAAGCCGAAGATGTGCTCCAGCAGATGGAAGCCGAAGATTCCAGCGAAGTTAAAGAGCTCTTAAGCTATGAAGAAGATACCGCAGGCGGTATCATGCAGAAGGAATTTGTTATTGTGAGATCAACAGATTCCATAAACCAGGCAGTTGAAATAATCCGCGAAGAAGCCCCGGATAACGAACACCTTTACCACGTATGGGTTACTGATGAAAAAGGAAAGCTGCGCGGAATTGTATCGCTTAAAAAAATAATTGTCGCTTTAAATACGCCTTCAGTCATAATGGCTGATATTATGTCAACTGAAGTAATTTCAGTTGATGTTGATACTGACCGCGAAGAAGTCGCTTCGATAATGAGGAAATATGACCTGGTTTCAGTTCCTGTTGTAGATAAAGAAGAGCATGTTGTAGGCAAGATATCATTTGATGACATTGCCGAAATTATGGAAGAAGAATTCTCTGAAGATGTAGCAAAAATCGTCGGTTCAGATGCGGAAGAGCTTGAAAGCAAATCGCCATTCCAGATAGCGTGGCTTCGCCTTCCATGGGTTTTGATAACCCTTGGCATTCAGTTCCTGGCGGGAATTGTTATAAACTATTACGATGAAACCCTCGCAAAAGTGCTCCTGCTCACTTCATTTATGCCAATAATTTCCGCAATTTCAGGCAATACCGGCCTGCAGGCATCTGCAATGACGGTGCGTGCTCTCGCAACCGGCGGCATTACGCTGGGCAGGTGGGCTGAGCCCGTAAAGCGCTCACTGCAGATAAGTTTAATAATTGGTTCAATTTGCGGACTCATAATAGGGTTCATTGGCGCGTTCTGGTTCGGCAAAGTTATGTTCGGAATTGTTGTTGGAATTTCAATGTTAATTTCAATTAACATTTCAGCATTTGTTGGCACTACTACTCCCCTGCTTTCTAAGAAGCTGGGATTCGATCCAGCTATAACAGTTGGTCCGTTTGAAACAGCGTTTCAGGATGTTGTGGGTATTACAGTATTTTTAACTCTTGCAACCCTTTCACTTAAATGGTTACTTTAAAATAAATTTACAGCTATAAAAAAATTCACAAAATATCTTTCACCCGCTGATATAGTAACACAGGCTATGCTGCTGCTGCTTAGCTGCATATATTTCTATTTCAATTTTAAGATCGGTTATTGGTTTGTGCTGGCATTAGTAAACCTGTTTTTGATATGGGCTATCTACCGCCTGGTGAATAAATATGAAATACTTGCTGAAAAATACGGCGAGAGCAGGATAAGTAATTCTTCGCCGCTTAAAATGCTCAGGTACTGGTATGGTGTTGCAGCAATCTTGTTTATTTTCAAGCAGGTGTATATAATCGGGTATGCGCTTAAGCCTATGGATTGGGATCCTGTTTTTATGCGGCTTGATTTCGCGTTATTTGGCGTGAATCCAACACAATGGGCTTACAGGTTCGAAAATCCATTCCTTACGGAATTCCTGCAGATAATATATGTTTATTACTACCCAATGATCATGGTATTCGGGCTGGAATTGTATTTATGGAACAGGTATAAGGAATTTAAATATACTATTTTTATTTTGTTCTTCAGTTTTTTTGTAAGCTATGTATTTTACCTGCTCTTCCCTGCAAACGGTCCGCGCTTCCATCTGCATGATTTTTACGCAATCAATACGGAAATGCCGGGAGTATTTCTAACCGAATACATTCGCACATTTCTCAATTTCGGTGAATCAATTCCGCCGGGTGTAAAAAATCCGCAGGATTTCGTTCAGCGCGATGCAATGCCGAGTCTGCACACCATTACAGCTTTTTTAATAATGTACCTTTCGTGGAAATTCAAGTCGAAGTCGTTTTACTTCTACCTGCCCTATTTTATTTGTATGGTTGCCGCTACAGTATATTTAAGGTACCACTATGTTGTGGATATTGCCGGAGGATTGATAATGTGCGTAATTACAATTATCATCGGAATGCTTGTTTACCGCAACAAGGATATTCTCACATCTAAAAATACCTGAAGACAATACTTAATGGTCCAAATCCTGCAATTGGTTTGGAGCGTTTTAATGAACCCGTAGTCCCATCAATTACCATCAATGTATTTACCCCTGAAAAAGTTGAACCGATAATATACAATTCATTGGAATTCTGTTCATACTCCGCTGACCTTATATAAAGATCTGATAGCGCCGGAAAAATGTTTGTATAATTTACTGCTCCGGTCTGGACTTCTGCGAGCCAGATCTCCCTGCTACCGCAAACTGCAAAGAAACTGTTCTGAGTTTTGAATACAAGATCATTTACAGGCTGGAACAATGATGGGACAATTGAAGAATCTGCTGTTGTAAATGATTCGCTTTCGATCCTGAACATTGTTGTGTTGTAAGTGGTAGTAACAAATATACCGTTCACATTATAAATTGCATCCAAAGGTACGCCGGGGAAGTTTAATTTCGATACACCGTAATTTATTTCATCAATAAATGCAAGAGAAGTCTCTGAATTAAGCGGTCTTCTGTATACAATATATTTGTTAAAACCATAAAGAACGCCATCAGGAACGGCACCGGTTTCGACTGTATCTTTAACAATATTAAAATCAAGATCAAGCACCGTAACATTTGTACTGCCGGAATTTG
>CAZQYL010000366.1:0-2632 GCA_964597425.1 uncultured Ignavibacteriales bacterium
AGCAAATGACTCTTAATCATTAGGCCTGGGGTTCGAGCCCCCAAGGATGCACTAAGATTTCACCAAAATCCATCATTTTTTTAATTAATTAGCAGATTATTAAAAAGATAATACCAATTAAAAGCCTTTTAACAGCGGGAAGCCAACTTCTCGCTGTTTTTTTATCAATTTTCAACATTACGTAAAAAAATGTCCATAACAGATCTGTTATCATTTACCGGTATCGCGTTCAGCGTGCTTTTCCCGCTGATAAATCCAATTGGGGGAGTGCCCGCATTTTCGGGTCTAACTGCCCACGATACGCCCGATTTCCGCAAATCACAAGCGCGGAAGGTGGCAACAAATGTGTTTATCATTCTCATTACGTTTTTGCTTATCGGCAAGCTGCTGCTTGAGCTTTTCGGCATATCGCTGGGCGTATTGCAGATAGCAGGCGGTTTGATAGTAGCCAATACAGGCTGGCAGATGGTAAACTCGAAAGCTGACGATGAGAAGCAAAACGCTTCGAAGGTGGAAAATGTTGATATATCTTTCATGCCAATGGCAATGCCCATATTAAGCGGACCCGGCGCAATAGGCGCTGTTATAGGTTTATCAACAAGCGCTAAGCACCTGTTAGATTACATTGGATTTGTTATTGGGATATTCCTGATAGGAATAGTAACATATTTATTCCTGGTACTCTCAATTCCATTGATGAAAAAGCTTGGTTCAACCGGAATAAATGTTTTAACGCGTATGATGGGATTTTTTATACTGGCAATTGCGGTGAATCTGGTTTACCAGGGGATATTGGCGCTGACTAAAGTACATTAAGTTTTATCGAAACGGCGTTTCGATTTACAAAGTCATAAATTTATCACATCCCGCAAAAACACGCCGTAGCGCAAACCTTTGGTGCTGACCTTAACATTATCAAACCCGAATTTCCTCATAAAGCATTTCAGTATCAGTATACCCGGAATAACTATATCAGCCCTGCCTGTCATGTAATCACCAATACCATATAATTCTTCAATCGGCATCGGTATCAGTCTGTTCAGCACGCTTTCAATTTCAGTGATCGAAATATTCAGCCCGTCAACTTTGTTCGCTTCAAATTTATTAAGTCCAAGTACAATTGCGCCAAGGGTTGTGACTGTACCTGCTACTCCAATAAGTTCAGTACCTGCAATATCAAAATCAATTTCCTTTAGATGTTCATTAATGAATTTCTCCGCATTCATTATATCATCAAAAGCAGGGGGGTGGTTCTTTAAATATTTTTCATTCAGCCTTACAGAGCCTATATTCATACTTTTGCCGGTTATTTTTCCGGCAAGCAGGTCGTTTAATGTGTTAACCGGATTCGCAGAAGTTGTAATTTCCGTGCTCCCGCCGCCGATATCGATAGTTGTGAGCCTTGAATTGCTTCCAAGTTTATCGTACACGCCTCCGGCATAGGTCCATTTAGCTTCATCACTGCCTGAAAGTATCTCAATTTCAATTCCCGTGTTTAGCCTAATGGCGCTGATGAATTCATCCCTGTTGTGTGAATCCCTGATAAAGCTTGTCGCAGTCGCAGTAATTTTATCGGAGTCGTGGTCTTCGCTGATATCGTTATACTCTTCAAGTATATCAATTGCTTTCTGTATTGATTCAGGGAGTATGTTGCGGTTTGAATCAACCCCTTTGCCCAGCCTTGGCACGCGCTGGATATCAAGGATGGTACGGATATTTCCGGTTTGTTCATCGTATTCAGCTATTAGCATCAGGATGGTGTTTGTACCTATATCGATTGTAGATCTTATCATTGTTTTATTGCGTAAAAAGCTGACCATTCAGCTCTTTGTTTCAGTTCTTTCATCAAAAAATTGTGGTTTGTCAGTTCATTTATCAGGGTATCAGTTTCTTCTCTCAGAATTCCGGTAACAAACAGTTTACCGCCGGTTTTTAGTTTGCCTGATATATTGCCAAGGTTCGGGATAATTACATTACTTGTGATATTTGCCGCAACAACATCAAATCCTGTTTCGGCAATATCGGCAATATCTGCCTGGTGCATAACAATATCTCCGGAAACACCGTTTAACGCAAAGTACTCCGCGGCATTAATAACTGAATCATCATCAATTTCTATTGCTACGGCACTTTCAACTCCAAGTTTAATGGCTGCAATGCTAAGTATGCCAGTTCCGCTGCCAAAATCAAGCAGGTATTTATCAATTGCAGGTTCAATAAACGTGCTCATTTGCTCTAAAATAAGCTGTGTAGTTTCATTGTGACCTGTTCCAAATGACATTTTAGGATCAATTTCTATTGGAATATTGCCCTTAGTCAGGTCCAATTCTTCACGTTTCCACGAAGGATATATGACGAGTTTATCCAGGATATAAACAGGTTCAATTGTCTTTTCCCATTCATTATTCCAGTCCTTATTTTCAAATCTGCCAAGGCTGATGTTTGCTCCGGGAATATTGTCTGCTGAAGTTAATTCATTTTTGATTTTTTCGGCAAGGGCAGAATCCGTTTCAGGAAGGTACACTTTCAGTGTACCATTTTCTTCAAGAATTGTGGTTAAGCCGTTCAGGTAAAGTCTGTTATAAATAAGGTCATAAGTGGATTCGTTAAATGCAATTTCAAGCTCTATGTA
>CAZQYL010000367.1:0-2630 GCA_964597425.1 uncultured Ignavibacteriales bacterium
TATTCATGGGCTTACTGGATAATGTTCAGCTGTAACGTATTTTTCCCGCAGTTATTCTGGTTCAAAAAAATTAGAAGAAGCATACCTATAACATTTGTGCTTGTACTGCTTGTAAACGTTGGTATGTGGTTTGAAAGATATGTAATTATTGTAACATCATTAACCCGTGATTACCTTCCATCAAGCTGGGGTATGTACTTCCCGACCATGTATGATTTTGGTATATTACTGGGAAGCTTTGGAATGTTCTTCACGCTTGTGCTGCTGTTTGCCAAGACAATGCCTGTAGTTGCTATGAGTGAGATCAAGGCGGTTACAGAAGGCGCTCAGCCGAGCCATAAGCATAAACATGAATAAGTAAAGCTTCCTCTGCTAAAGCAGAGTAAGTCAAGAAGGCAAAAGTAAAAAAGCAAAAAAGATTAACAGATATGAACAAGGGGTTGTAACCCCTTGCAGGTAAGAAAGAAAAGAAGTTACCAAAATAAATAAGTATGATAGGTAATATATTAAAGAAGTTTGACGATAAATTCCTGAAAAGCGAACCGCGCACGGGCGAACTGTACGCTGTTGCCGCTTTGTTTGATACGCCTGACCAGATCATTCACGCGGCTGAAAAGGTATCAGGCTCAGGTTACAAAAAGTTTGATGTGCTCACACCATATCCCGTTCACGGGATGGATGGAGCAATGAACCTGAAACCCACCGGTATTGGCTGGGTTGGTTTAATTGCGGGTATGAGCGGAACATTCCTGGCTTTCTTAATGATATGGTGGATGGTTGGAATTAACTACCCCAACATATTCGGCGGCAAGCCTTATTTTAACCTGCCGGCATCTATACCAATTATGTTTGAGCTTACCGTGCTGCTCTCGGCACTAACGCTTGTCGGTTCGCTGATAGCTTTATTTATGAAATTACCGAATAACGCAAACCCGTTAATGGATACTGATTTCATCAAACGCGTTACAAGCGATAAGTTTGGTATATATATAGAAGCAAAGGACCCGAAGTTCAAACTTGAAGAAGTTAGAGCGATGTTCGAAGGCCTTGGTTCAACTTCAGTGAGCAATATTCACGAAGCTGAATATGACCTTGGCGATACAAAGAATCCTCTGCTCAACGGCAAGTTCATTGGCGCACTGCTTGGAACAAGCGTTGCTGTTGTTGGAATAACATATTTTGTACTGAATGTACTTTTATTCCTTCCGCCGTTTGACTGGATGCACCGTCAGCCAAAAGTTCTGCCGCAGACTGAAAGTAAGTTCTTTAAGGATGGCTTTTCGATGCGCAAGCCTGTTGAAGGTACAGTTGCAAGAGGATTTATGCCTTATGAATTCAAGGGAATGCCCGATAGTATGGTTGTTGCTACACCCAACCCGCTGCCTGTAACACAGAAAGTGCTTGACCTGGGCAAGAAAAGATATGATACATACTGCTCACCATGCCACGGTTATTACGGCAAGGGTGATAGCAGGTTAAGGGGTCAGTTCCCCGTTCCGCCAACACTGCACTCAGTAAAAGTTACAAACTGGAAAGATGCGAACATTTACCACGTAATAACCAACGGTCAGAATACAATGCCAAGTTACGCAAGCTCAATTTCACGGGATGACCGCTGGGCGATAATTCATTATTTACGCGTTCTGCAAAGATCAGCAAACGCGCCCGATAGCGATTTGGAAACGAAATAGCCGGAAACACAGCAGCCTGGAAACACAGCAGAAGTAAATTTTAGATAATAAGAATTCTATATAAAGTTTTATAAATGGATTATATTAAAAAACAATTACCGGATTCACTTACAAAAACAGGGGGCATAATGCTTGCTGTTGGCGTATTGATTTTAATAATGGCATTTATATTCACGCCCCAGCGCGCATTTTTTGATTACCTGTGGATATATCTTTTCATGGTATCAATAGGCGTTGGTTCATTAGCGCTTGTAGCGCTTGAGTATCTTGTCGGCGCAACATGGAGCACACCGTTCCGCCGTATTACGGAAATACTTGCGTCGCTTACACCGGTATTGATAATTCTTGCTATTCCGCTCTTTTTCGGACTGCACGACCTGTTTCACTGGACGCACGCCGAGGCTGTGGAAAATGACGCAATATTGCAGTCAAAATCACCTTACTTAAACATTCCGTTTTTCATGGCAAGAACTGCATTTTGCCTGCTCTTGTGGGTGCTGTTCTATTATATGCTTACCAGGAATTCCGAAAAGCAGGATATTGACGGCGATCCCAAGTACACAAAAAGAAATGTAACACTTTCAACCATATTTGCAGCGCTGTTTGTTATTACAATTACCATTGCCGCAATTGACTGGGCTATGAGCTTAGAGCCTCACTGGTTCAGCACAATATTCGGCGTTTATTATTTTGCAGGAACGGTTATTGCCGCGCTAGCTGCTTCAACTTTTGCCAGCATTAAGCTTAAAGAAGGCGGCTACCTTGATAAATCACTGGGTGATGATAGTTTCTATTCACTCGGCACTCTGATGTTCGGCTTTAATGTGTTCTGGGCTTACATTGCATTCTCACAGTTCATACTTATCTGGTATGCTGATCTTCCTGAAGAAACATTCTGGCTTATTCACCGCTGGGAAGGAAGCTGGAAGTTCGTTTCAC
>CAZQYL010000368.1:0-2622 GCA_964597425.1 uncultured Ignavibacteriales bacterium
TTGGAACATTTTCAGTTTCAAAAAGAGCTGCAAGACAGGGCAGAAACCCGCAGACAGGCGCAACAATTAACATTGCTGCAAGAAAAGTTGCTAAGTTCAAAGCCGGTAAAGGTCTTTCTGATACAGTTAACAACAGATAATTTAAATTATTGTTCACTAAAAAAAGGACGGCATGCCGTCCTTTTTTGTTTTACTGAAAAACTCTCTGCGTTTACCTGAGAATTGTCTCTACATATCCCTGAAGTTCGCGCTTGCAATCAGAAGCTTAACGGTCATGTATATAACAACAATTGTTGAAATTACCAGAAACCAGATCAGCGCTTTTGAAACCAGGCTTGTTTTTTTAACTGATTCATCCATAATGAAAATAGTATTAAGTTATTGATCAAGTTTAATTGAAATTACTTTCTCAGGCTTGCCTGTAAAATCCCCGGGTTCGCCGTGTTCATCTGTTGTCTCGCCAACTTCCCTTTTCATCACAATAATTTCTGTGCCCTGCTGAATTGCCCAATAATCAATACCCGCACCTGCCCACCATCCGCGTGTTGCTATAATTGCATCTTTTGGAATTTCATATGACTTGTAATCCGTTGCCGGCATTTCGCTGAAGCTGTAATACTCCTTGGCAATAAAATGTTTTTTGCCGTTCACAATTATGTTCACATCGTTAATGGGTGTATCATACTCGCCCGTACCAACACGCTTGAACTCCCACTTCAGCTCAGGTTTGCCGGGTTTTGTGTTTTCGGTCTTGCCTGTTGAACCTGTTTCCTCTTTCTTCTGCGTTGTGCTGTTTCCCATTTCCTGTTTACTGTCTTGTGTAGTTGTAGTTTTTTCCTTTTCGCTTGTTGTAGTCTTATCTGACTTTCCACAGGCAATGAAAACTGCAGTAATAATAACAAATGCGGTTAAAAATTTAATTTTGTTCAGCATTGTAAATTTATTTTTTAATGATTTAATTATTTCCCCATTACAAATATTACCGGCTCTTTGCCTAGAGTAATGTTCCTGCTTCTTAATTGTTCAATTGTTCCGGTTATTATCTCTTCAGTTTCCATCGTAAGGTTTTTTGAAATTGAAAGAACAATATCGCCGGGCGAGTTACTTAAAATATCAGCAAGCAGTTTATCGTTACGGTGGGGAGCTTCTATAAATATCTGGGTCTGACCCTCTTGCTTAATTTTGCTTCCAAGTCCTTTAATTTTCTTCGCCCTCATTGTCTTATCAATGGGCAGGTAACCAATGAACGCGAAGTTCTGCCCGCTTACCCCGGATGCCATTAACGCCAGCAGAATTGAAGATGGTCCGCTTAAGGGCACAACCTGTATCCCTTTTTGATGCGCCATTTTTACAATTACACTCCCCGGGTCAGCAATGCACGGCAGCCCTGCCTCTGAAATGAGCCCCGTATCATTGCCTTCATCCGCTGCATCCAGGTAGGTTGTAATATCGGATTCCTTACTCTTAGCATTCAGCACATAAAACGTAAGCTCTCGCAACGGCTTATTTATGCCCGCAAGTTTAAGGAACTTAGCCGCAGTCTGAATGTTCTCTACTATATAGTTATCTATCGTATTTATAACCTCTTTAATATACGGCGGAATAACCCTGTTTAAGTCATCGCTGCCAAGAGTATTGGGTATTAAATACAGTTTTCCTTTTTGCATTATAGAATTTGACGCATTAAAGTATATTTGCGAATTAATTGATTATAAAATTTTCTCTCCTTAAAACAGGAGTGAGTACAATAAATTATTTATCCATTAACATAAAATATCGAATTTTCTCCCCCCTCTCCTCTTAGGAGAGGGGATGGGGGTGAGGTTACCAACATGAATCTACTTATCTATATTATCTCATTTTTCAGTTTCTTTGCATGCAATGATACTGAATTGAAGCAAAATCCTAAAAATAATGAGGTAAATAAAACAAATTATGAGCAAAATAAAAAGGTAAAGAGTTCTGATAGCTTAAAGAACGTTCCCGAAGGCTTAAAAAGACTCCTCAAGGCGTACCCTGATTTCCTGAAATCAGCCGATGAAAATAACCTGTATTGGCATGATGGAACAATTATGCAGTGGGATGACGGCATTACAGGCAAAAGCCACGATGAAAAGCTCGATAACCCCGACCTTGAAGATATGATGTCACAAAAGTACACCAAAGGTGCTGATTGGGATTCGCCGCCCGCAGAAGATTTTGAGCCCGGCAGGGTGAGGTATGAACCCTTCTTCACAAAAATGTACGGCTCATCATCAGGGGAAGTGCAGAATAACCTTGTGAGCGTTAAATGGCTGCCCTCTATTTGCGGATGTACGATACAGTTCAATAATATTAACGGCGCAGCGGATAAAATGCGCGAAGTATCAGAGGAAATTGAAGCGACACTTGGGGCGGAGTTCCACAAGTATGTAAGCAAAACAGCAGGGACCTTCAACTGGCGCAAAATTGCGGGAACAAACCGCATCAGCACTCATGCCTTCGGCACTGCGATTGATATCAACACAAAATACAGCAATTACTGGCAATGGGATGGTAATATGACCTGGAAAAACCAGATACCGATCGAAATTGTTGAGATATTCGAAAAACACGGCTTCATCTGGGGCGGCAAGTGGTATC
>CAZQYL010000369.1:0-1286 GCA_964597425.1 uncultured Ignavibacteriales bacterium
ATATATTTAATTTTGGTAAATATATGAAAAATTGTTGAATATAAAGGTAGCTATTTGCATCAAAACACCCGAAATTTTTCGGGAAATGTTTTAAAATGCAGCAATTCTTACTCAAAAAACTAATCCTAAGCCAAGAGAAATATCGTGAATATCTGATTTATTTTTGTCGAAAATCTTAGTGAAGCGGTATTTGAGGTATAAATGCCCCATAAATACCGGAGTTGGAAATAATATTCCATATGAACCCTGCACAAATGCACCGTTGTTTTCTGTATCGGTAAAATAGCCCGCACCCGGTGAAAGAATAAAGATAATCCAGTCGTTCCTGTTTTCAAATACATGGTCGTAATTATAAGAAAACCGGAAATGGTTCTTGTTGAAGGTTCTGAAAAGGAATGAGTATTCAAATGATAACCTGCCGTATGGATAGAAACTCTTTGATATTTCTTTTGTGAGTCCCCAGAATATCTTTTTATCTTCAAATACTACAATCGGATTTATTAATGTCAGCACTATTAACCCAGCGAACATACCTGTTGGGGCATCAGTTTTTTTGAAATGAGTTCCGCTTAAAGAGAGTTCAAAGAATTCTTTGCTCGGTCCGTCTTTCAGTTTAAGTTCACGTGCAGCATTTAATTGGGTATTATGACCAAATGAACCCTGTGCGTAAAACACGCTTACAGAAAAAAGAAAAAGCAAAGTAACGATGGTTAGATACTTCATGAATTAGTTATTTGATACGAATTTTAGCCCGATAATTGAGCTGATGAGTGTAAATATAAAAAATATCCTCCAAAAACCGGCAGGTTCGCCCATGTAAAATATACCAATCAATGCGATGCCCGCAGCGCCGATGCCTGTCCATATAGCATACGCTGTACCAAGCGGAATTGTTCCAATGGCTTTATCAAGAAAAATGTAACTAAGTATTGTAAAGACTATGAATAGTACTGATGGGAGTGGTTTTGAAAAGCTTTCGGAGTATTTAAGCGATATCGCGAAACATATTTCAAATATGCCCGCTATGATGAGATAGAGCCAGCTCATAAATAAATATTTTAGTTTTACAAAAATAAGGGAAAAAGAGTTAACAATTTATATCCAAAAAGTAAATATCAGATCTCTTTGTAAAATCGATAAAATAAAAAGGCGATCTCTGGATCGCCTCTGAAGAATTGACAATTAAATTATTTATTACTTCACGTTATCTTTTAAAAGCTGGGGAAATTCTTTATAGAACTTCTTCACTTTGGGCGCTATTACCACTGAACAATACCCCTGGTTTG
>CAZQYL010000369.1:1386-2613 GCA_964597425.1 uncultured Ignavibacteriales bacterium
TTATAGAACTTCTTCACTTTGGGCGCTATTACCACTGAACAATACCCCTGGTTTGGATTATTATTGTAATAATCCTGATGGTAGTCTTCCGCTTTGTAGAACTTATCAAAAGCCGTTACTTCTGTTACTATCGGGTCATCCCATAACTTTGATACAGTAACATCATCTATGACCTTTTCAGCAGATGTTTTCTGCTCATCATTGGTATAGAATATTGCTGAGCGGTATTGCGTACCGGCATCAGCGCCCTGCCTGTTATGGGTAGTTGGATTGTGGATATGAAAGAACACCGTCAATAGCTGCTCGTATGATATTACCGCCGGGTCAAATGTTATTCTCACAACTTCAGCGTGACCGGTATTGCCTTCGCATACTTCTTTGTATGTCGGGTTCGAGGTAGCTCCGCCTGAATAGCCTGATTCAACTTTTTCAACACCCTTTAAGTCCTGAAAAATTGTTTCGATGCACCAGAAACATCCGCCCGCAAGTACTGCTGATTCATATTTAGTTGTGTCTCTTTTATCTGCCGCTGTCATTTTTTCTCCGCTGATTTTTTTATTTTCATCTGAATTCATTGATACTTTTTCATTTTTGCCGCCTAACATAGAGCATCCTGAAACCGATGCTGCAAAAAGCATCATTGCCGCAAAAAGCAAAAATATTGCTTTATTTTTAAACATTATACAGCCTTTCTTAGTGATATAAATTAATAACCACTATTATATACGAATCGTTTCAGGGGATGGATTTGGTATCTTAATGCTGATGCCGGATGCCCTTTTTAACGAAAATATAGTTGACCGGGAAAGCGGCGATGAATCCCGCGATTAAACCAAGCAGCATGCCAAGCCAGAAAATGCCATCTGTCAGACCTGCATCCATTACTCCGGGAGTATAGACCTGTACCAAAACTTCAAAGGTTTCCATGACCGCAATGCTCAAACCTTCGGCAACAAGAACCTGCTTAAATGCTGCCTTCCATGTATAGCCTGCTTTTTTAAGGGGAACTACCCCCAACCCGAATCCGCCTACAAATCCTAAAATAATTGCAAGTATCATTGTTGAGTGGTTACTCATTGCAGCCATTGTCCCGATTACCATTCCTGCTACTTCACCGAGTCCGCAGCCTATTAAACAGTGCAGCGTAGCACTGAATGCAAGTTTGAAAGTGTTTGAGTTTTCTTCTGCAGTATGTGAATGATTATGGTTCATTGCTGTATTTATTTT
>CAZQYL010000370.1:0-2608 GCA_964597425.1 uncultured Ignavibacteriales bacterium
AATTAGGCATTAATTCAGAATTCTCGTTGAGTTCTTTTTGTCTTGATACCTTCCTCCCGCTACGCGGTTTTAAGGCAGGCGCAAGAACCAAAAAAAATCAAGGCTGATGAAAAACGACTAAAACTCGTCGAACGCAATAGATGCAAAAAATAACTCGTCCGGCAGCTGCCGGACTCAAACAGATTTTTTGCATCTATCTAATGCGTTCTCCAGTTTTTTAACGTCGTTTTTCATAGGCCGTTTTAGAAGCGACATTTAATTTACAGACTGAGAGTACAATCGTTGTCAAAAACTCCTACATTATGCTTTTCTTTGAGTCTTTGAGACTTTGAGTCCGCTTTTTGTTTTATATTGCAAACAATTTAGAAACCTATCTTTTCAAGCTGTTTAAAATCTTCCGGTGATACTTTTGTTTCATCGCCCAGGTAGTTCCATTTTATGTTGCCTGTATTGCTTGTAAATACACGATTGATATCCTGTACCGTTACTGCATTGACAAGTGCTTCGAAGTTATCGAATGCATTCAGATTTCCACGCAGTTTCCACCTGCCGATATTTTGGGTCTGACTTGATGCTGTTTCAAGACGCATAAAATAGCGGGTCAAGTAAGCGCTCTTTGATTTGGCGAACTCATCATCGGTAAACCCGTTCTTGCGTACATTGTTAATAATATCTACCATAACATTTATGGCGTCTTTAGGGTGATCCGTAGTGATATAAAAAACGCTGAAGGGGTTTGTAATAGCATCACCGTTCATATACGCCGCAGGCGCGTAGCTTAAACCGCGTTTTGAGCGGAGCTCAACGAAGTATTTATCATACATAATGCTCATTGCAACCATCATCGCTATTGCGTCGGGGGAATCCCATGGAATACCTGACATGATACCGGAGAGATAATTTGTTGATATCTTGCGTGACTCAATATCCTGTCCGGGCTGCTCGATTTTTGTTACCTGTTCTTTTGGCGAAGGTGTTCCTTCAGGCAGTTTTGCGAGTGTTGACCGTACTTTTTCAATCAGATCACTTTCAGAAACATTACCTGCCACAACAAGGAATGCCCTTTGTTTGCAGAGATTTGCTTTAATGAATGCTTTGATATCATCAAGTGTTAAAGCGGCAAGAGTGTTTTCGTTGCCGTATGGATCCTTTTCGTAGTTCTTTCCTTTAAATGCAGTTTCAACGGTAATACGCTCCAGGCGTGAATCAGGATCACCTTCATTCTGTCTTGCGTAGGATATATACTGTTCCTTTTTATTTGCGAATTCATTCGGGTCATAAGCCGGATTCATTAGCGCATCTGTGAATAAAACCCACGATTTATCCCATGATTCCTTTAAACACTGCATGTTCAGTTCACCGAAATCCAGCGAAGCATCATTGCCGAATGTTGTACCCATTTTTTCGGCTGCTGCAAGGAAATCGGATTTGCTCATTGTAGTTGTGCCGCCCTTTATAATATAGCTGTACGCAACGGCTTCAATTCCCTGTTTATCCAATGGGTAATTTGCAGTTCCGCCGGTTACGAAAAGTCTTGCACTTATTACATCCTTGCCGGTATTTTTTATTATTACCTTAAAGCCATCGACATCAATTTCTTTAATTGTGTTCTGTGAAAACAAACCAGAACCTGTGGAAAAGAGTATTGCTGCCAGTATTACAAAGAAGGCTTTTGATATTTTTAGTGTATTCATATTCATTTTATTGAACTTACTTTTATTTGGTTAATTTAAGAGGTCTTCAAATTTATTTATATTCAGTTTATTTTTCATTTCCGGCGAGAGAAGTATACCATAAACCGCGGGTTTATCTTTGATGTATTTCCTTACGTACTTTCTTATATCATCGCGGGTTGTTTTGTTGATGTTATCGATATAATTGAACCCATAATCCAGATCCTTAATAGCCCAGTTGTAACCAAGCGAATGTGAATACCCGGAAGTCTGTTCCATTCTGAATTTTTCCTGGATAGCAAGCTGGTTCTTGGCTGTTTCCATTTGTTCATCGGTAAAATATTTATCGGTATCCCACATTTCAATATGCTCTTCCAGTTTCGCCATGCATTCTTTGATCTTAGCCGGGTTTGGTACTATTCTCAGTGAAACTGGCCCGGTATAAATATCTGTTGCGTAGTACAGGCTCGCTTCCAGCGCAAGACCCGCATCAATGAGCTCTTTACTGAATTTGGAGGATTCAAGATTCACAATATATGAAAACACATCGGCGGTGTATGTTGCTTTAACATCATTTCTTGTATCAGGTCCGTGCCAGCCGATATAGATCACAGGCGCCTGTGCGAGCTCGCTTGTGGTAACAAAATAAACATTATCTTTGATTGGCTTAAACTCAGGTATCGGGAATTTGTCAAACGGGTCAAACCCTGATGGCTGCCAGTCACCGAAAATACTTTCCGCTTTGGTAAAAGCTTCGTTATGATTTACATCACCGGCAATAATTAAAATTGAATTATTCGGCCAGTAATATTTCTGTTGAATGGTCCTCATCTTCTCAGGGGTTGCGGAAAGTATCACGTCATGATCGCCAATAGGAATTTTGCGGCTTTTATCCTTGCCCCACATTTTTTCCTGGAACTCGTAGTATAAATTGA
>CAZQYL010000371.1:0-2607 GCA_964597425.1 uncultured Ignavibacteriales bacterium
ACGAAGAGCCGGTTGGGATTGAATATCTTATCTTAGTAGATGGATTAAACGGATTAGGGTAATTCTGACCGAGTGAAAATCTATCGGCGATCTCCGAAATTGTCTGAATTCCGAAAACATCATAGTATGAAATACGGGCATTGGTTTCAATTTCAGCGAGTCCTGCTTTGCTCTCGCCATTTATAAGTCCGGTGAATGATTTTACTATCACTTTAACTTCATTTATCATCGGCGTTCCGGGTACAGTTACTGTTGTGCCATTGGGATCTATAGGACCGGTACTTAATACCCGGGCAACTTCACTTCCGTTAAAGTAAAATATCACCTCACAATCGGTTACATGGATATTAGTGTTATTAGAAGCATTTGGTCTGATATTATAGATAATTAAATGGCGAACATCAATCGGGATGCTCCACTTCAAATTCACAAATTCATTATTTGTACCATTAGCTATCCAGTTCACACGCAGGGAGTCATTTCTTGCTTTTCTATCCACAACTTTTTTCCCGGGATACTGAATGCTGTCATTAATGAATCTGAATGAACTTTCTGTTACTACAGCCGATGTTGAAGTATTGAAAAATGCCGCTTCTGATATTGTTGGCGGTACAGTTATCTGTGTGTGACCCGAGTGGCATCCCACACATTTCGTGCCGGTCCCCGGCTTGCCGTAGTTCATGCCTATGACATGTGCAACCTGACCGTTTGAACCGCGCAGTACTTTGCCGGCAGAATCAACCACCTGTTCGAACATCGATACATTCGCAGGCGCGTTATCAAGGGCAATTTGACCGGTGTGGAAAATTGGCACCTGTGTGAAGTAAACTGCAGAATCAAGTCCCAATGAATCCTGACGCTGGAAGCTCATGAAAAAATTAATTTTCGCAAATCGTGTAATTGGAGGGGCATCCTGCATCGGGAGGTCAACATCACCATTAGTAAATGTATTTACGCAGTCAAACCTGAAACCGCCATCTTTGAACCATGTTGAAGGGTCGATAGTCGGGGGAAGTTCATCTGCAACATCAACAACGCCATCTATCAATACAGGCGGTACAGTCCTTGGAAGCAAAACTTCGGCGTTTAATTCCATTTTGCCGGCAATATCATAGAACAGTGCAAGTCCGCTGCCGTTCAGATTAACAGTGTATAATCCATAATCCTGGTTTTCAACCTGCGTAGCGTATGATATCAGGATCAAATTATTCGGAAGTTCAACCGGGTCACATGCATAAGGCGGCTGCATTGTACCGTATGAAGGCGGGTTATTAATATACAATTGCATAGTTGCGGGATTAACCCCGATAACATGTGTACCATATCCATTTCCTGTTTCAAAAAGTCTTATTCCCGAGCTTCCTGATGTGTGTGCCATTGCGTTATCCGGGGTGAATAAGCTCAGCATTCTGCCATCACTTAAAAGTGATGGGCGGTAATTATTCTGACCTGAGCGCAGGTTACCTGTGCCGGCATAGAATGCGAGTCCTTCACCATCGGGTCTTATTTTTGCGGCTGACCATATGTTGGCAATATCATTTGTTACGGCTAATGCGGAATCGCGGGTTATTCCGTTAGGTGTTAATATTGATGGATGATCAATATTCAGCCACCATCTGCTGTAAACTATTTTGCCCGAGATCGGGTCAATGGTTGGCTCATCCGCCCCGTTGCGCTCGGTAGTGACCCTGTGCAGGTTAAGTGAAGTTGTATCTATGATGTATAGATTGGTTACCCGTTTACCTGTGTATTGCGAAAGCGCAGGGTAACGGGTGCTTGAAAAGCATATCCTGCCATCAGGCAAATAGCATGGGTCAACGTCATCGTATTTTACAAATTTGTATGCAATGGGTCCGAACTGCGCAAGGCTGACATTGCGGCTGCTGTGTGTAATTTTTCTGAAACCTGTACCATCTGCGCGGATCTCGTAAATTCTCCAGCTGCTATCGCGGTGCTCAATGCCTGCAAAAACTAACTTTGATGCATTCCAGTAGACACACGGGTCAGATACATCAACAAGTTTAGTACCTGAAAAATTTATGGTGCTATCAACCAGAACGCGGATAGTGCCGTTTGATTCTCTTACCAGCAGCCTTCCGCCCACAACAGATGTCCTTGAAAAAGGACCCATACCCGGCAGCAGGCTTGCCTGCGGGTAGTATATACTACCGCCGGAAGTGATATTCCTTGAAACAAATACAATTGGATACTGTGCGTATACAGCAGTTAGAAAGGGCTGTAAAATGAATATTGAGCATAGCGAAAAAACTATGCTCAATATTTTTATATTAGAATTCATTTTAGTGTGGAGTATAATTCCCTCTATTGATCTGACTTGCGGGCTTAAAAAAACATTGCCCTGCCAGAGTTCATTTATTTATATGTTACTACAACAGATGAATTATTCTTTTCCTTATCCCAGGCAAGCATAATGCTTACTTCGCGCTTATCAAGTTTCCACATTACCATACCGCCATCATCGCTCATCATTTCTCCTTCACCCTTTTTAAAGCCTGCTTTTTCCACGCCTTCTGTAAACGGAGCCAAAATAGCTTTGGGTTTATCGGTTGATTCAAATGTTACAACTGTTCCTTCGGAAGTATTGAG
>CAZQYL010000372.1:0-2606 GCA_964597425.1 uncultured Ignavibacteriales bacterium
TTTTGAGTATATTTAAGTCCTTAAAAATAAGGCGATTACAAGAAAATTATAAAAAATAAGAGGAGAATTCACCAAATGAGGTCCGCAAAAGTATTAACGGTATTTTTGATCTTATCAGCAATTATGTTTTATTTCGGCGGCTGTTCAACAGCAGAGCAGACCACTGCGAAGTTAGCTTATGCACAGGGCGATTATAAAAAAGCTGAGGAAGAATTTTTAAAGGAAACGAAACAAAACCCCACAAACGAAGAAGCATGGTTTTATCTTGCGATGTCCAGGGCACAGCTCAGCAAAGCTGACGGTGTAAAGGAAGCAATGTTGAAATATACTTCACTTGGAAAGTTCACATACAAAACAGAACTTACTGAAGCTTGGGGCACAATGTATGACAGAGCTTACAAGCAGTATGAAGATGGTGAAAAGATCGCAAAGTCAGGTAAAGATGATGAAGCAGTAAAAAAATTCACAGAGTCGCTCAACAATTTTGAAATCGCATACGCTTTACTTCCTGACAGTGCATTTGTAAAAGATAATATTGCTGCGTTAAACGGCAGAATAAACACCATACTTGTTAAACCGACAATTGATAAAGGTGTTGAGCTTGAAAAGAACGGTGATTTCGCAGGTGCTATAAATGAATATACAACCGGTCTGGGCAAAGTTACAAAGGGCTCAGGGGCATACGAAGTAATAATATATAACATCTCACTTGCTAACCTGAAATGGGGCGAGAAGATGAGAGAAGCTAATTCAGAAGACGCTTCATACAAAGATAAATACAAAGCTGCGCTTCCGTACCTTGAAGAGCTTACTTCTTCCAAGGATAAAGATAACAAGCTTAATGCATATGAACTGCTGATACAGGTTTATGCAAACTTAGGCGAAAATGATAAAGCTCAGGACGCTATAAAAATGCGCGACCAGCTTAAAAACGAAAATAAATAGTATTTTATAGATGCAGCAGGATCCACAAATACAGAATACGGTTACACAGAATCAGCCGGTGTATCATCCCAAGAAGGATAATTCAGGCAGATGGTTCTGGGGTATATTCCTAAGCCTGTTTTTGGTTGTGATGATCGTTGTTGCAATCAGCTTTTTTGCGTTCGCTTCCGCCATAAAACGTGACGGAGGCGAATTTGTCTCCGGCGGTTCAGGTGATAAGATTGCCATTGTTGAAATTAACGATGTAATTGTATCATCGGAAAAAACTGTTGAGCAGATCAAACGCTTTCGGGAAGATAAGTCAATTAAGGCTATCATCCTCCGGGTTAACACTCCCGGCGGCGGCGTAGCCGCTTCACAGGAAATTTACGAAGAAGTAAAAAAGACCCGTGATAGCGGAAAAATTATTGTTGTATCAATGGGTTCCATTGCGGCTTCCGGCGGCTATTACATAGCAGTTGGTTCAAGCCTGATAATCGCTAACCCGGGTACACTAACAGGCAGCATTGGAGTTATCGCGCAATTCATAAGTATAAAAGATCTGGCTGAAAAGCTTGGTATTTCTCAGACAACTATTAAGAGCGGAAACCTGAAAGATGCAGGCAACCCGTTCAGGCAGATGAATGATACAGACAAAGCTTATTTCCAGGATGTTGTTGATAACAGTTTCGGTCAGTTCCTTGATGTAGTTGCTAAGGAACGGAAAATGGATAAGCAAACCTTGCTGCAGTACGCAAACGGCAGGGTTTTTACCGGTTTGCAGGCTAAGGAATACGGATTGATTGATTCACTTGGCACATTCGAAGATGCAATCAGAATAACCGGTAAAATGGCGGGTATTGAAGGCGAACCGAGAATTGTAAGGGAAAAGAAAAAGTTCTCTTTCTTTGAAGAAGTAATGGGCTCAAAAATTGAAGATGTTACTGATATTAAAGGCAAGCTCTTTGATGAACCGATACTGCAGTATAAATTTCAGCCGTAGTTTTTTTATGTCACATTAATTACAGAAAAAATAATATAAGTTAAATTATATATTTTAATTCATGACAAGAGCAGATATAGCGAATAAAATTGCAAACGCAACAGGATTAAGCAAAGTTGAAACAGAAACAGTTGTTGAAGGTTTCATTTTATGCGTTATTGACGCGCTGAAGGAACAGGAAAGCATCGAAATAAGGGGCTTTGGTACATTCAAAGTTAAAGAGCGCAAGCCGCGTATTGCACGTAATCCAAAAACAGGCGCTAAAGTAGAGCTTGGCAGAAGATTTGTTCCTATGTTCAAGGTTTCAAAGGAGTTCAAAAAGACAGTTAATGATTCACTGCTTGAAAAGTATAATGAGAAGTAAAAAATATAAAGTAAAAATTTAATAATAATCATAAAGCAAGGAGCAATAAATGCCAAGCGGTAAAAAGAGAAAACGCCATAAAATGGCTACTCACAAGAGGAAAAAAAGACTGAGAAAGAACAGACATAAAAAGAAGGTAAGGTAGTTTTTTTATAGTTACTAAATTTCAGTTTATATTAGGGCAGAGAGTTTTTCTCTGCCCTTTTTTTAATGCATAATGTCAAATGCCAAAATCCAAATGACAAATCAAACACCCTTATTGTCGAAAATATCACCCCTTCGGGGTTTTCTTTACAACACTATGACATTCTACAA
>CAZQYL010000373.1:0-2605 GCA_964597425.1 uncultured Ignavibacteriales bacterium
AAATGTACGTGACCGTACTGTCCGTGGCCGCCTGATTGTTTTTTATGTTTGTATTCAACATCTTCAACCTTACCTTTAATGGTTTCCCTGAAAGGAATTTTTGGCTGTACTATGTTAACTTCAACGCCGTATTTTTCTTTAAGTCTTGCAATGATTATCGCAAGATGAAGCTCACCCTGACCGGAAATTATTGTCTGTCCAAGCTCAGGATCAAAGTGAAAAAGGAATGTCGGGTCTTCTTCATGTAAATGCGCAAGACCTGATGCTATTTTATCTTCATCACCTTTTTGTTTTGACTGTAATGCCTGCTCTATCAGTGCTTCAGGGAAGATGATAGGATCTATCATTACATTCAGATTTTTGCCGGTGAGAGTATTATTAACATGAGTATCCTTTAATTTTACAACTGCTCCAATATCTCCTGTAACGGCTGTAGTCATATCTTTCCTGTTCTTGCCGTTCATTTGGAATATCTGTGTTAAACGCTCAACTTTATTTCTGTTCTGATTGGTTAGATCAACACCTGCGCCAACGCTGCCTGATAGCACACGGAAGAATGACATTTCACCAACGTGCGGCTCGCTCAGAGTCTTAAATATAAACACAGCGGGCGCGCCGTTCGGATCAGGGGCAACTTCAACGTAATCTTCACTCCCTGTTTTTTTCGCCATAAACGGTGCTGCATCAAGCGGACTCGGGCAGTACTTACAGATAAATTCAGTAAGCGGTTTCACGCCAACACCCGGTAATCCTGCGGTGCAAAGCACCGGAAGAATCTTTTTAGCTTTAATTTCCCTTGAAAGCCCTTCAATGAGCTCTTCTTCGGTAAGCGTGCCGCCTTCATCAAAGAAACGGCTCATAAGCTCTTCGTCTTCTTCGGCTACAATTTCAATAAGCTCCTGGTGAAGCGCATTTGCTTTTTCCTTTAATGCGTCGGGGATATCATGCTCGGTGTAATCACCTTTACCATCGGGGTTAAACTTAAGCAGTTTCATTTTGAGTACATCTACAATGCTGTCAAACCCGAAGCCCTGGTTAACAGGGAACTGAAGTTCAGCAACATGGCTGCCATAATTCTCTTTAAGCTGTGCCATTGCTGAGTCAAAATCGGATTTTTCGTAATCAAGCTTATTGACAACAAAACATATTTCAATACCGTATTCTTTAGCATAGTTTACGGCGATCTCGGTGCCAACTTCAACCCCTTCAGAAGCATTAACAACTATCAGGGCAGTATCCATTATCCTCATCGAAGATTTCACCGAACCGGTAAAATCTGTGTAGCCCGGTGTATCAATTATATTGAGCTTATAATCTTCCCAATGCGTATTCAGGACAGATGAGTTGATGGATATTTTTCTTGAAATTTCGTCTTTGCTGTAGTCTGATGTTGTTGAACCGTCTTCAATGCTACCCAGGCGGTTCAAAGCTCCTGTAGTGTAAAGGATCGATTCAGCGAGTAAAGTTTTTCCGGAACCGCCGTGCCCCGCAATTACGACGTTCCTGATTTTTTCCGGTGAAATGTTACCCAAAATATTCTGCCCCTTCTAATTAATAGTGCATATTCACTGCAGGCAGCATACTGCCGGTAATTTATTGCAGTAAATAATAATAATTTAAACCTGTTTATTCAGTTTTATTGTGAAACGGGATTGCCATTTAGAGATCAAAGCCGAAAATGCAGCGAGAAAACCGCTTAAGCAGCTAATACAGATCTTCTTCAGATTCGTAAGACTTGATCTTCCTGTGAGATACAGACCCGTTCTTACTGCCTGAGAGAACATTTAAAAATGATTTTATCCCTTTGGATACTGCGCTGACCATATTCAATGCATCAAACACATTAGTTTCAACTTCTCTTTGAACCTTCTGCTCAAAATTAACAATAGAATCCGTCGTATCCTTAACAGTATCTACTATTCCGTTTATTTTTGCTGATTGAATTTTGAGGTTTGATGAGATCTCTTTGATATCATTTGTTATCAGGAGAGAGTTTTCTATTAAAGGTTCGGTTTTTGTGGTAATATGATCAACTTTCGATTCGATATTATCAATTGTGCTGTTGATATTATCGATAGCGCTGACAATACGTTTTATTGCCCTTATCAGGTATATTACCAGCGCTATCAAAGCTACATACAGCGCAACAACGGCAATGCCAGAGATGAATTCTAATTCCTGCATTTAACTGCCTCTTAAATTTACAATAACGATAATTTAACTTATGCGCTGTTTAATTTTTGCTGCGTTCATCTTTGTAAGCATCAACGCCGGCTTTAATTGCATCTTTAACTTTTGCTGATTCATCGATGATCTTTTCTTTTGCAGCATCATATGATGAAGATGTTTTTTCTTTTGCAACATTCAGTATCTTGTTGGCATCGTCAAGCAGGTTACCTGCTTTTTTCTTCGCATCAGAAATAAGCTCTTCTGAACGTTTTTTGCCTTCGTTGATAATATCCTGTGCTTTGTGCTTTGCAATATCAATATATTCCTCGGCATCATCAAGCATTTCGTCTTTTTTGTTCCTGATATCTTCGCGAAGTTCTTTACCGCTTTTTGGCGCATATAAAAGTGCCAAAACGCCGCCAACAATTCCGCCGGC
>CAZQYL010000374.1:0-2605 GCA_964597425.1 uncultured Ignavibacteriales bacterium
TGCATTAACATGGCACTGTTTGCAGGTATTGGTTAAATTTGCTGCATTGACCGTTGAGTTTGTATCCTTTGCAGGAAGTATACTGTGAGAGCTGTGACAGTCTGCGCAGCCCGCAACTTTTTCAGGGTACCCCAGCCGGATATTTTTGCCGTGGTAACTTTCAAAATAAGTTTTAGGAGCTATGGTTGTAACATTGCTGTTAGTCATCATCTTCGAATCAGCATGACACTTCATACAAGCCTGCGTATGGAATGTCCTTCCCTGCGAAATATTATCGATCTTGCTTATTGCATGCTTATTATGGCAATCGGTGCATGAAGGCGCATCGTTATTGCCTTTTTCCAGCGCCTGAAAGTGAATGGATTTAAAATAGGGTGATTCTTTTTCGTGACACTGACTGCAAAGCAATGCAGAAGCCTTCTTATCATTTTTGATTGAAGTGATCTTATGTATATCAGAGTGGCATTTGGAGCATGGGACAGGAAGACGCTCGGAGTTATGGATACTTGTTTCGTGTTCCTTTGCTACTGAGCTGTGGCAGGTAGCGCAATTCATTGGTTTGAATGAAACTACACAGGTGTTTTTCCCTTTCAGCAGTTTATCAACAGTATTCGCCTCATCTTTAACATGACAGGCTGAGCACATTAATGATTTGTGAACAGACTTATTATAGGCATCCGTGGAAACATGTTTATCATGGCATTGCATACACTCTGTGTTATTTACGGAGCTTTGCGCAAAAGAAACCTGTACCGCTGATCCAATGAGCAGCAGATAAATTATTGATCTTAGTGTTTTAAATAATATTTTCATACAATCATTTTTTTAGGATTAGCTGCAAAGCCCGCCTGAACGTTTTTTAGTACTTATCTTTATTTTTGGTGCAAATGCATCTTTGGGAAATAACTGAAGTACTTCTGAGGGCGGTGATGCTATATTGAACGATTTTCCTGAAATGGTCTTCCCTGCGAAAATAGTATTCCAGTCACGCAGCCCGTTTTCAAGGATATATACATTATTCACACCCTGAACCTTTAGATATTTCCATGCCTGCGTTGAAACTGAATCATTATCAGCAATTAAGACTACAACTCCCTGTGCCGGAAGCTGTGAGAGCGGTACAACAAACTTTGGATCAAGAAAATCTTCCGGCTTAACATTTTCAGAGCCGGTTAAATGGAAATTCCTGAATTCATTTTCTGAACGAAGATCAAGGGTTACAAGTTTTATTGAAGCATCGTTGTATGTTTTTACATACTCCAGCGGGTGAATAAAAACATCCCGTGAAGAAAGTTGTGCTGAATATCGGCTTTCCATCAAATTCCATTTACGTACAGGGTCAGGCTGTCCGATAACCCAAATCAATAATGCAGTAAAAACCAGCGCAGCTGCGCCAAAAATATATGAACGCTTTGTGACCTTCCATGACCATACTTTTCCTGTTCCTTTTGTTCTGAAAAACTCTTCAGTTTTTTCCGCGCCGTAAAACATAACTAATGCCATAAGCGTTACTGCGAATAATGTTGCACCTATGGACCATCCCAGCCAGTCTGAAACCAGATACCTTTCTGTGAAAGATGAATTCCAGAAATCATCGAAAGCCGGCAATGATTCTCCGAAAAATCCGGCACCAAGAATTGTGCCGACCAAAAAGAAGAGACCATCTATTTTGAAACTTGCTGCAGAAACCAGTGAAGTCCCCGGGCAATAGCCTCCAACTATGAATCCAACACCCATTATGAGTCCGCCAATAATTCCCGGCCATAAGAAAGTTTGGGTCACTGATATTTGCGCAAAATCGAGTAAGCCAACAGCAGCCGCGAGAAAAATTAAAAGCGCGGCGACTACTATACCGGTAAACATTGTTTTTAATACTCTCATATCTTTTAAATAGAACTGAGCGGCAAGACGCCTTGAGTCGCCAAAACCCGCCAATTCAAGTGAAACACCAAAACCGATACCGATGAGAACAAAAACAGCGTATCCGCCGTATTTTCCGAGAACTGCTATAACATCTATAGGTAACATAATAGAATAATTTTCTTATTAATAAAAATAGATCAGGTTAATTTTGGTTCAGCCCACAAACGGCGGACAAAATATGCTACAGCATAACCGCCAATAAAGACACTGAACATAAATGCCCAGCTCCCAAGCGAAAGAACTGCACCGCCTGATAATGCCTGCCCTGAAGTACATCCGCGCGCAAACCTTGCGCCATAACCCATGATGAGTCCGCCTATCAAAGCAAAAATGAGCCGCTGTACATTTGAAATTTGCGGACCTTTGAATATTTCAACTTTTAACCTGCCGTTTAGAAATGCAGAGACCATTCCGCCCAGAAAAGTACCAATCAATAAAAACACACTTGCATGATCCAGAGGATTGGTATCTCCGGCACCCATCACAGCAAAAGTGCTTAATACATCAACATGTGATTGCCAAATCAATTTGGTAATCGCAACATGAATGCGGCTTATTGCGCCTGATGCACCCAGGCCGCTGTGTGTCAGCGCATAAGCGCTAAACAGAACCACGCCTAGTATGGCACCGGCAAAATATGGATTCTTATATGGTTTTGGATTATTTTTCATAACAATTTTCA
>CAZQYL010000375.1:0-2597 GCA_964597425.1 uncultured Ignavibacteriales bacterium
ACCGCATCCACCATCAGCTGGTATTTTTCCATCATAGCCTGTGAGGCGTAATCAACGTTTACCTGTATGTTCTTAGCTCCGGTTGGATCAGTGAACAGGTAATACTTCGTGGAAAATTTCTTGCCGCTCGCTTTTATAGGATCGGTTACATACGCCGCAACAAGTGAATCATCCATCTGGAACGGGTTTTTATAAGTTGCCTTATTATAAGCACTGTGCTGCGGGTCATCTATCAAAAGGAACATATTCACTGCCCCGGGGTCTTCACTTAATGAATCAGTTGCAAGTATAATACCGCTGAACTCTTTCTGGTTCATATTAACAGTCCTGTTATCAATAAGCTTCCAGCCTTTCGGGAACCAAAGTTTTAAACCAACTTCGTTCTCGTCATATGAAGCCTTCAGGGAGTCAGGAATCTGTATCCTGTTTGTATCTCTAAGATTCTTTGTTAAGTTTGAATCGTTCTTAACTTTGTTTGTATCGTTTAGCTTACTTAGGTTCGTATCCTTAGGTGTATTATCTATTGGCCGCTTAATATTCGGAGTAATTGTTTTCTTCTGTATCTTTGGCCTTACGTCCTTAGTATTATCCTTAATTTCCTGCTCTTCTAGAAGTTTCTGTTCATCTTCTTTTATTTTATCAATATCCGGCGGATCGAACTTAGGCATTTCGAGGTCTTCAACAACCACAATACGCTGATTATTTTCACCGTTTGGTTTTTCTTCCTTGGGCACAAGGGTCTGGTACATCACAAACAGCAGGAAGAAATGAAATATTATAGAACCTATAAGACCTTTGCGGGTATTTGGCTGGTATAAACCCTTCAGAGTCAAAAAACCCGTACCGGGCTTAGTGGTCAGATTGTATATTTCATCAAGAGTAAGCTCATGCGGTTCTGTCGGTCCGGCATCAATAACTAGCGGTTTTATATGATCCTGTACATTAATGCTCTTTTGTTCTTCGGCTTTAACCTCAGCCTTTTCCTGAACATTGTTAACATCATCTTCAAGCTCTTTGGTTGTGACTTTCTCAATAGTCTCAATTCCAAGATCGGGTCTGCCTATGATCTCAGTTTTTTCGCCTGTCTTAACTTCAACAATTGTTGCAGGCTTTTCAAATGAGTAATCCTTTTTACTTCTGAACTCTGAGCAAATAGCAATAGTGATATCAGCAAAACGGCTTTCAACCACAACATTTGGGTGAGAGCATGTATTACGGATTGCACCATGTTCATTTGAGCTGTTAAAGATACAGTCAATATTTATACATCTTAAAAACTTGCCGTTTTGGTGCGATTTATCGCCTTTTTCAGTATTATGTGTTATTTCGTTATCTTTCAATAAAACCTGTTTACTAATTAAATCATAAAAAGCTTATTTATGTTTCAAAACCACGCAGCATCATACAAATTTATCTTATTCAATATTAATAATTTAGTCAAAATTTCGCGTAATTTCAAATAGCCTAAACTAATGAATTTACAAATTTTGCGTTTTTAGGCGCTCTTTTATCAAATATCTGCTGGTTACCAGAAGCATAATACCGCCAATTAAATTGGATGCTACCACAAGAAACATCGCTTTCTGCAGATCGCTTGCATCCGATACAACGCCTATCAATGCAGGAGCGGGTGTTGAACCTATCAAATGTACTGTGAATAAATAGAAAGCGAAAGCTGTAGCTTTAAGTGAACCCGGTACGATATCCTGTATCAATGCAACCATGGGTCCGTAATAGAATGTCATTAAATATGTTGCGAGTACCAGTGTTACTAAAAGCAGAATTTCATTCTGTGTAGTTAATGTTATATACATCAGCGGCGTAGCGAGAATAAAAGCAATTGCCATTGCAAGTGATCTTGGCTTCTTGTATTTATTATATAACAGATCGCTGAAGTAACCGCCGGAATAAATTCCTATCGGTCCGCCTATTATTACCGCAAGTCCAATTGTAATTGATGCCTGGTCAACGGAGTAATTATGAAAACGTATGAAGAACTGTGTCATCCAGCTGATTATTGCCGATGATGTGAAGGTAAGCATTATTCCCGATAGCAGTGTTAAAACATAAGCAGGAGTCTTAAAAAGCTGAAGTATGCTCTTTCTGTTTACTTCTGAAGTATTCTTATGCTCGTGTTTGGTTTCCTTTATCCTTAAAGAAGTAAGCGCCAGAATTATGCCGGGTATGGCTACTATAAAAAAGCATGCTCTCCATCCAAGCTTTGAACCAAGCACACCAGCAAGTATCATGCCAAGCGTGCCGCCAAAGAACATACCAAGATGAAAGATCGAGCTTGCGCGCGCGCGTTTTTCCAGCGGGAAATTATCCGCTATAAGCGAAGTTGCGGCGGGAGCGTATGACGCTTCACCTATACCAACAGCCGCGCGTGTAAATAAAAGCTGCGTAAAATTCTGGACTAATCCGGTTATAAAGGTTGCTATAGACCAAATTGCAACACCCATTGCAATGATATTTTTCCTTACCCATTTATCTGCAAGTATCCCGAGGGGAACCGAAAATGAGGCATGGATTATCATGAACACTGTTCCTATCAACCCGAGCTCAAAATCGCTCAGGCCGAAATCAGCTTTCAGGAA
>CAZQYL010000376.1:0-2574 GCA_964597425.1 uncultured Ignavibacteriales bacterium
ACAGGTAAGAAATTTATTGAATCTGACCCCGAACTTCTTAAGATCACGCCATTATTTCCAACAGCCAAACCAAACACATTGGCGCCGCCATCACCAGAAAGACTTTCAGTGTACAAACACAATCGCATAAACTGATTAAAGGCCTGATAACTATTCAATTTACTGCAACCACGATTAGTAAAAGACATAGAAATACAACAGCAGATAAATATTATTAGAATAGATTTTTTCATAATTTATGGATTTATAGAATCAATTATTGAGTTCGTATAACGGTAAAGAATGCGTTTACCTGATATGAGGTTGTTCCGTCTGAAAAAGTTCCATTATAGGTTCCTTTGATCTTGCCACCTGCGCTTTCATAAAGTGCTACGGAACCGGTTATACCGCTTCCATTGAAGCTGCCTCCTGCGTACGAAAGAAAGCCGAAAGTGAACGCCGGATTTCCGGTCGAATTGCCTGCAAAACTTACAGAAATACTTTGTGAAGTTGACGTATCGTTTAGCAGGCAGTAAGTGCTGTTGGATGAGCTGCTGTAGGAGCCCGTGCATGAATTTCTATCGGTGAAAAAAAGCGTATCAACAGCAGTTCCACCAAGACTCAAAATAACATATGAACTGAAAGTTGTATCGACCGGGTTATTACCACCGTTGTTTTGGATAGGGGTATCGGTACCGCAGCCGTATGCAATCATAATAATTAAGCATACCGCAAAAAGCAATTGAATCAATTTCTTATTCATAATAATATTATTTTTAATTTTTTATACAGGCTAAAGCGCTTTGTAAAATGGATCTCACTCAGCGCTTTTTGCCTTGGTCGTCCTCTTTTGTGAGAGGTAAAAATAGTATTGTTTGGAATAAGTGGACGACCAGATCCGGTGCAATTATATCATATTATGTTGACCTCAACAAAGAAAGATTAGTCAATTTGTGGCAATAAATAGTACTCTAATCCGCATTGTTGTTGTAAATCTATTGATTTTAAACAATTTAAAGGCGATTTTAGCTGAATTTCCGTGGCACAATATATATGATAAATACATCCCAATTGTTTGAAGCATTAAGATCGATGAATAAAAAGGAATTCAGGGAATTCGGAAAGTATATTCATTCTCCCTATTTTAATAACCGGAGTGAGGTGATTCGTTTTTATGAAATCTTAAGAAAATTTCATCCCGAATTAGATTCCAGAGAGCTTTCATCCGATAAATTATTCAGAAAGGTTTACCCGGGGAAAAAATTTAACGAAGCAACCATGAGGAAGCTGGTTTCACTCACGCTGAAACAGGCGGTTGGTTTCCTTGCAATTTCGGGATTTCAATCTAACAAAACTGAATACAATGTAAAAATGCTGGATAAATTGAGGGAAAAGAATTTGAACAGCCTTTTTGAAAAACAGGTAAAAACAATTGAAGACCTGCTTTTAAAAACAGAACATACGTTCGGCTACTATGAATCGAAATTTAATTTTACAACCTTAAAGAACGGGTATTACCTTCACACTGATGAAACACAAATGGTGAAAGGATTTCAGAAAGAAATAGATGATTTTATTGAGTACTTTCTTTCAGTAATACTATTTCTTTACATCAGGCTTTCAGAATGGTCAAGGGCCAGAAACACATCTTTTGATCTTAAATTTTACGATGAAGTACTGTTGCACATCAAACAATATGACTATAACAATGTACCATTGATAAATCTGTACTACAATATGCTTATGCTTCTCAATTCGGAAGAAGATAAACACTTTTATGACCTTCAAAAAGGTAGAGAAAGATTTGAAAAAAACCTGAGCCCCATTGATGATTACAACATAGCAGTAACAATGATGCAGTACTGTTACAAAAAAGTGCAAAAAGGCGATACCGGCTTCAGAAGGCAGCAGTTTGAGGTTGTAAACATTATTCTGGAAAAGAATATGATACCTTCAGGAAATATTGAGCCCTATTTTTTCATAAACAGCATCCGGAATGCCTCCATCATTCAAGAATTTAAATGGTGTGAAAATTTTATTGAAAGATATAAAGAAAGATTGAATAGAGACCGTTTAAATGAAACCGTAAGTTACTCTAATGCTTTGCTTGAGTTTTACAAAAAAAATTATGAAAATGCGCTCAAACACATTTCCGCTTTTAACACAGAACGATCCACTTTAAAATCTGAGTTCAGGAGCATTCAGCTTGTTATATATTATGAATTGAACTACACAGATGAACTTCTATCGCTGATCGATTCTTACAGACACTTTCTTAACAGAGATAAAGATAACACACAAAAAAACAAAGAACAAAGTTCGGAATTCATACGAATAGTATCAAAACTGTTAAAACTTAAAATTGATAACGATACCGAGTCTGCTGAAATGTTAAAAAAGGAAGTAGTGAATAATGCTTACTTTAATTTTAAAGAGTGGTTTATTACAAAACTTGATGATATCATTTATAAAAAAAGCCGGTAGAAGACCGGCTTTTCCCTGCTGCAAAACAATTATTTTACCAATACCATTTTTTTAATCTCTGAAAAATCCACTGTTTCCAGCTTATAAAAATATATACCACTTGAATAATTT
>CAZQYL010000377.1:0-2569 GCA_964597425.1 uncultured Ignavibacteriales bacterium
GCGTCGGTTTCCTAAACCGCAGGCCACAGGTTCGACTCCTGTCGAGGGTACAAAACGTAAAGCCAAAATTCCCCCAAAATGGAATATTTGGCTTTAAAATTAATGATTCAGGCAATAAATGAATAAAGTTGCGTTTATTACGGGCGGGGTTCACAGACTTGGAAGGCATATAACGCTGTACCTTGCCTCAAAAGGGTATGACCTTGCCATAATTTACAATTCCAGCTCACCCGCGGAAATAAAACGCACTCAAACCCTACTTAATGCATTCGGTATCAAATATAAGATGTACAAATGTGACCTTAAAAATATTAAGCAGCTAAAAAAGACAATTGATAAGATAGGCAGTGAATTCAAAAAGATAGATGTACTTGTTAATAATTCAGGTGTAATAAAAAAAGTCGATTTCAGTGATATCACAGAAAAACTATTTGATGATACAATTGCCGTTAATCTGAAAGCACCTTTATTCGTTTCACAATTCTCTGTTAAGTATCTGAATAAAGCCAAAGCTCCTGTGATAATTAATATTGCCTCTCTCGGGGGTCTGCAGAACTGGACGGGATTTATGCCCTACAGCCTATCCAAAACCGGAGCTGTAAAGCTTACATATCTGCTTGCGCGCAGGCTCGCCCCAAAGATCCGTGTGAATGCAATTGCTCCCGGTACAATAATCATTGATGGCGAAGAAAAAGGCACTCCTGCAAAGACTGATGTTTCAAAGATTCCCCTCAAAAAATACGGCTCACCGGCAGATATCATAAACGCTGTTGAGTTTATTCTGGAGTGCAGTTATCTAACCGGACATGTGATACCGATTGACGGCGGAAGAATGCTGAACAATTAATAGTTTACAGTTGATAGTTTACAATTGATAGTTTTCAATCGATAGTGTATAGTTGATATATTATAGTTAACCTTCCTCCTGCGGAGTAAGGTTTCGTCCGGTAAACCGGACTCAACAATTAGAAATTTGAATCTTAAATAATTTTAGTAGAAAATAATAATAAGTAAAGCATGCTTAAGAAAGCACCAAAAGCATATAGTGATGAAAAGTTTTTAAAGAGTCCGGCGGCTAGATCGCTGAGGATAGTAGCGGAGTATATGGAGCCGCAGTACCGCTTCCGCAGGGAAAATGTACGTGATACTATTGTATTTTATGGGTCAGCAAGGCTGCTGCCAAGGGCTGAAGCTAAAAAAAGGCTTAAAGCATTAACCCAGCTTAAGAATCCAAGTATGCAGCGTGTTATTGATGCTGAAGTTGATCTTGAAATGTCACGTTACTATGAAGATACCGTTAAGCTATCCAAAATGCTCACTGAGTGGTCAATAAAACAGGAGCCCGGAAACAGGTTTGTTGTTTGTTCAGGCGGGGGACCCGGAATCATGGAAGCATCTAACAGGGGAGCTAAAAAAGCAGGCGGTAAATCTATCGGTTTAAATATCAGTCTGCCGTTTGAGCAGAACCCGAATCCGTACATAACCCCATCGCTGAATTTTGAATTCCATTACTTCTTCATGCGCAAGTTCTGGTTCGCTTACCTTGCCAAGGCGCTTATTATCATGCCGGGCGGTTTTGGTACACTTGATGAATTGTTTGAGTTACTCACATTAATTCAAACCAAAAAGATCCGCAAGAAAATGCCTATCGTAATTTATGACAGGAAGTTCTGGAATAATATCATAAATCTTGAAGAGCTTGCCAATAAAAGACTTATCGACAGGGAAGACCTGAAGTTGTTTAATGTTGTTGATACCGTGGAAGAAGCATTTGAGTTCCTTAAGAATGAACTTATGAAACATTACCTCCAAAAGCCGGATAGCTTGTTTAACCAGAAGGCAAGAGTAACGCCAAAAGAAAAACGAAAATTAAAGAAAAGAATTAAAGAAGCTTAAACATTAATATTATAACATATGATAATCAGTATGACGGGCTTCGGGAAAGCTTCCAAAAGCCTGAAGAAAATAAAAGTCAACGCGGAATTAAGAAGTATAAACAGCAAATATCTCGAGGTATCATGCCGCCTGCCGATGGTATTTTCTGATAAAGAATCCGATATCAGGGAAATTATCAGCCAGAAAGTCTCTCGGGGTAAAATATCAGTGCAGCTTTCAATTGAAAAAAATTCAGTAACTGAAGTCACACTGCAGGTAAAACCTGAAGCTGTTAAGGAATATCATAAACTGCTAACCGGCATTAAAAAAACCACAGGCATAAAAGAAGAAATTAAGCTTGAGCATATTCTAAAGTTCTCTGAAATATTCAAAGGTGATAATAACGATGACCTTGCAGAGTACTGGAATGATATCAAAAAAATTATACTTGCCGCTGTTAACGACCTTGTTGTTATGAAAGCCAAAGAGGGGAAAGTACTTGAAAAAGATATTCTCACAAGGCTCAGCTCAATAGAAAAGAAACTTGATATTGTAGTGAAGCTCTCGGTAAATAACGTTGCTGAAACAAAGAAGAAGATGATGGATAAGGTAAGTAACCTTATTAACGAAGCCAATATTCAGGCTGATAACAACAGGCTTGAGTATGAGCTTATTATGATAAGCGACAGGCTTG
>CAZQYL010000378.1:0-2568 GCA_964597425.1 uncultured Ignavibacteriales bacterium
TCATATGTAAATTCTGAATTTATTATGTTCGTCCATAATACCTGGCCGTTTACGGCATTCAGGCAAATTGCAGAGTGCCTGCCGGGATTTGTTGACCCTTCACCGCTTGCAGAAATAAGCACATCTTTTCTGCCATCGCTGTTAAAATCTCGGTCTATCCTGATACCCATTATATCGCCATCATAATTAGTATTGGGTCCCGCATACTCCCATATAACCCTGCCCGTTCCGCCGGAAAGTACATACACTTCTTCATTTCCGCCGCCGCATCCAACTACAACTTCTTTTATTCCGTCACCGTTTAAGTCATCCATTATCTGCATTGCATCTTCCCAGTCAACCGAACCGGTATTATTTGTACCGAAGTAAGAATTGAACTTCCAGATAGTATCAGCCGCACCTGATGAATTACCGTTATAGCAAATAGTCCAGTAATTCTCTGTTGCGCATATCATATCAGCAACTCCGTCACCATTCACATCCGGAATTTGCTTTAAGCTCTTTGGCTGAGGGTCATCGGCAGTTGTAAGCGGATTATCAGGTACAACGCCTTCCCAAACAATATTACCTAGCACCGGTGCTACTTCAATTCCCGTGCCCGAGAGTGATATTTTTGCCGATGAATTGTTTACGGCATTTGTTTGAAATATTGCAGAGTCGTTAAACGTACCCGCTGAATTCGGGTTGAACCATATCCTGAGTGTTCTGCTTGTTTGCGGATTTATTGTAATGGGGAATCTTGCGTTGGTTGTATCATACCTGTAACGCGCTGTTGTAAATGAACAGGAATTAATTGTGAGCGGCTGTGTACCCTGGTTTGTGACATCGAAGGTGAATCCATCAAGAGAGTTAACCCGCTTGCTGTTAAAATTGAATGTTGATGCCGATAGTCCTATGTATGCTCCGTTGAATACTCCCCTGCCGGAAAGTGTTACGGTTTTAATTGGATTGGCAAGATCATTGCTTGAGATATTGAGCGCACCTGAAGTTGAATCATATACCAACGGAGTGAATCCGACTGTATAATTTTTTGAGCCGCCAGGCTGAATTGTATCAGGTACAATTGAGGGTGTAATCGAAAATCTTGGATTTGTAAAATTGAATGCGCTGATTATAAGTTTGCCCGTACCCGGGTTACTTATAGTAAGCGGCTGATTACCTGTTGTGCCAATTGTTACATTACCAAAGTTGATAGAATTTACGTTAGTAGTAATTGTCGGACTCCCCTGTCCGTTCAGCACATATTTATACAATGTGCGGTACTGGTTGATGTTGTTGCCAACCCTGTAAGCCATAAGCCACAGGCTGGAGCCATCCCAAAAAAGCCCGCGCGGGTCACAATCGTTATCAGGATCAGGAGCTGCGAACGAGAATATCGTATCACCTACTGCTTTGCGGTAGCCGTAAATGCGCTCGGCATCACTCTGAAAGTTATCAGTGACGTATAAAATTGTATCACCTTTTACGGTAATACCCTGAACCTGTTTGCCGCGTAATGGAATTGAATCAACTATACTCTTAGTACTTAGATCAAACTTGTATGCATAAGCAAACGGGTATGAGGCAAAGTCAGGGTAATATATGGCTGCCCACAGATGACCGGGACCATCCATGGCGATTCCGCCAATGCCTATTGTAGTGTTACCGTATAAAGAGGTTATCCTTATTGTATCAACCGGAGTGCCGGCTGAGTTCACTTTTAATATTCTTGATGTTGTTCCTGTGGCATTTCTTGCTATCCAGAAACCTGTGCCATCATAAGCAAGCCCGTTATTAAAATTAAAAGCAGTTGAAAGGCTATCTTTGATTACACCGGTTTTACTGATTGTATATATTTTTCCGTTATTGCTTGAACCTATTCTGAGCGTATCGTTTATCTGTGTAATGCCCCAAAAGCCGTTATATACCGCAGCGGGTGCAAAATCATAGGTTGATACCAGAGTCTGGGAATATATCCCGCTGGATATTAGAATTACCAGAATGAAATAATACTGAATATTTCGCTTCATTTTAAGCTCCGTTTAAAATTGGTGATATGCAAGTATCACAATTTTATATTTAAAATTAAATGCAAAATTAATTTTCCCGCAAACAAAAAGCCCCGCAAGCATTGCTTACGGGGCTTCATTAATTCAGGATCTGTGAAACTAGTTTTCGCCTTCTTTTTTAGGTTCTTTTCTGATTTCCTTTGAAGGAGCGATCTTTTCAATATTCACATCATTGTTTCCGCTGTTTTCAGGATCATTGCTTCTTTTGTAGTTCCTGTATTCAACGTTACTGCTGTTAGTTTTGGGAGCTGTGTATTTTCTCTTATAGCTCTTTTTCTTCTTGGATGAATATTTTTTCTTCTTTGAGTACTTTTTCTTCTTGGAATATTTCTTTTTCCCTGAATACTTTTTCTTCTTTGAGTACTTCTTCTTACCGCCTGAGTACTTCTTTTTTGAGCCTTTCTTTTTCTTTAAAGATTTTTTGGTCTTTTTGGAAAATTTCTTTTTGGGCTTTTTCTTCTTTAGTAATTCGGTATTAGCAGTTTGCTTGCTTTCAGCAGAGAATCCAACAACAGGCAGG
>CAZQYL010000379.1:0-2565 GCA_964597425.1 uncultured Ignavibacteriales bacterium
TCATAATTTTTTACGGGATCTTTTACTTCCCACTTTTCGAATAATTCTTTCGGCACATATTTTACACCTGATGCCTCTTCATGCCCGCGCATACGGAATGTCATGCATTCTATAAGAACCGGACGCGGTTTCTTCTTCATACTGTTGCGAAGCGTTAATATCCTGTCGTACACTTCAAGCAGATTATTTCCATCTATCTGGTATGATTCCATTCCGTACCCTATAGCTTTATCGACCAATGCTTTGCATTTGTACTGTTCGGTTACGGGTGTTGAAAGTCCATACGCATTATTTTCAATTATAAACAGCACGGGCAGATCCCACACTGCGGCAACATTCAGTGATTCATGGAAATCGCCTTCGCTTGTACCGCCATCACCTGAAAAAACGGCGGTGGTTTTGAGTTCATGCTTTTTGTTCTTCAGCCTTTCCATAAGCTCAGCAAGGGCTATTCCATCGGCAATGCCAAGTTGGGGTCCCAGGTGACTTATCATCCCCACAATATGGTAATCATTGGTGCCAAAGTGGAATGAGCGCTCACGTCCTTTTGAAAATCCGTTATAGCTGCCCTGCAGCTGCATGAAAAGTTTATCCAGCGGAATTCCGCGTGAGGTGAATACTCCCAAATTACGGTGCATAGGCAGTATATACTCATCCGGCTGCATAGCCATTGTGAGCCCGACTGAAATTGCCTCCTGCCCGATACCGGAGAACCATTTGCTTATTTTGCCAAGCCTTAGGTTCAACAGCATTTTTTCTTCTATCATTCTTGGAAGTAATATTGCCTTATAAAGCTCAAGCAAAGTTTCATCGCTATACTTTTTGCGGTTGAATTCCATTGCCGTATTAAAATTATCCCCTTGGTTCAGATTGTTTTGTTTATGCATGTAAAAAATTAAACTGGTATTATTAGATCAGAATTATAAAAAAAGGGAAGACATATTTCGGCTTCCCTTTATGGAATTTTTAAAATTGATAAATAACTATGCTGCAGGAGGTGGTGTGAATGTCCTTGCTGCGAACTCCTGGTCAATAAATAACAGACCCTCGCCCTTGCCGCCGATTATCTGCATTTTACCTAAAGCTTTGCTTGCTGATGATTCTTCTTCAACCTGCTCATCAACATACCATTTTAAAAAGCTGTTTACCGCGTGATCGTTCTCTTTTATCGCTTCATCCATCAGGTCGTTAATTGATTTTGTGACCTTAACTTCGTGTGCAAGCGCTTTTTCGAACACTGCAACCGGTGATGAAAACTCAACATCCGGTTTTGATATCTGCTGAAGCTCAACTTTGCCGCCTTTATCAAGCACAAAGTGGAAAATTTTCATCGCGTGGAAATGTTCTTCCTGCGCCTGCACGTGAAAATAATTCGCGATACCGTCTAAGTTCATCCCGTGAAAATATGCCGCCATTGAAAGGTATTCAAACTCTGAAAAGAATTCATTATTCAGCTGTTTATTCAGTTCACTCTGAAGTTTATTTGATAACATAGTAAAGCTCCTATTAATTATTTAGTTCAGCAAAATTACTAATAATATCAATAAGTTAAAATGTATAAATGTTTCAAACTACTTTGCAAATCGTTATTTTACAATATAATACGATGAATATTGCAGGCTTATTTTATGGCAAGCTCAAAGAATTTATTCAGTGCCAGTTCTGTATTTTTTTTATTCATGTGAAAACCGCCGTGATTACCGGTATCATCTTTGATGAAAAGCTCTATACTGCCCCCAAGTGATGCTATCCACTTCTCCGTTCGTTCCATCGCACTGCAATCGGTGTGAAAATTATCATCAAGCCTGCCGCAATAAAGTACCCAGTGAGTGCTGCTGTACGGCATTGTGCCGAATTTACCGCCTGTTATATCTTTGTTCACCGGGTAATCATCTTCTGCGCTGCCTGAGTTTGAAATTATCATCCCGAAATAACGGTTGCCGGAGTGAGTATCGAACGCCGCAACAGCGTATGTATTGGCGGAGCCGCGGCTGAAGCCGTGAAACAGGCACATTCCGGGTTTTATATTTTCACTGCGCAGTACATTTTCAAATACCGGGTAAAGCTCATTTGCCCTGTAATAATTGCTGTTTCTTTCATCTCCGCCAAAATACCATTGCAGGGCAATTATCGCCAGGTTACGTTTCCTGCAGTGCTCAAACCATAAATAAAATTCATCGGTCGCAAAACTGCCGTGCCCGTGAATGGTCGCCAGCACAGGTCTTACAGACATAGTATCAAATCCCGCGGGTTTCCACAGAATATAAAATGATCTTCCGTCGTTTGTATTAATAAATTCGGCTCCCTTTTCAACTGCGTATTCATACCGTTTGATATCATGTTTCTTAGCTAGTTCTATCAACGAATCACCCGTTGAAGCAAATGCAGTGCTGCTTATGATCAGAAGCAAAACAATAAACTTCACAATCGAATCAGGTAAGCATATAAAAGACTGTTTTTTGACAATTGCAGGATGCAAAATCATATTTGATTTATTTCTCATTTCAATTTCACTTTATCTATCAGTCTTCTGTCTTTTTTTGTGGGTCTGCCAATGCCTTTAAA
>CAZQYL010000380.1:0-2547 GCA_964597425.1 uncultured Ignavibacteriales bacterium
TTTTTCTTAAGAAGAATTCTTGGAACGGATTTCAATATCCATAATTAATATGATAAGACATCTGCCAAAAATATTGTTTGTTTTGATGATTTTGCTGAGTATGAATATTTATGCTCAGAATGGATCAATATCGGGTATTGTTGTTGATTCAGCAAAAAACCCAATACCTGATGTTAATATCAAAATTAAAGGAAGTTACATTGGCACTGCTAGTGATATTGACGGAAAGTATACGCTTGATAAGGTGCCTGAGGGTGAATATATAGTTTCGGTTTCATCAATTGGTTACAAGACTGTAGAGTATACCGATATAAAAGTTAAAAACGGTGAAACCACTGAGCTTAACATTAATTTGAACACATCTTCTTTCACAGTTGGCGAAGAAATACTTGTTGTGGGCGAGCGCCCGCTGCTTGATATCGAGCAGACCGAAAGCAAACATGTGATGAACTCCAAAGATATTGAAGGCAAGATCGTTGAAAACGTTGTTGATGTGGTGACACTCCAACCCGGAGTTATTAAACAGGATGATGCGCTCTTTATAAGGGGCGGCAGGTCAGATGATAATTCATTTTTGCTCGATGGCGTATCAGTTCAGGATCCCCTTGCGGGAACAGGTTTCGGACTTCAGCTATCCGCCCAGGCACTTGAAGAGGTTGAGGTCATTACCGGCGGATATAACGCCGAGTACGGCCAGGCTACATCAGGTGTGGTAAACGTAAAGACAAAAGACGGCGCATACGACAAGTATACTGTTAACCTTTCATATAAAAGGGATAATTTAGGTTTCAATAAGGATTCCAAGTCATCTTTTAATTCTGAAATTTTTGAAGCTAATTTCAGCGGACCGGAACCGGTCACAAAATACCTTTTCAAAAAACTGCTTGGAATTAAGCTGCCCGGTACAATAACATTTTTCGGAAATTTCTTCATGAATATTTCCGATGGATTTACATCCGTTGCAGGCATTACAGACGATAATTTCCCCGGGTACAAATCAAAGCAGCTTTATTCATCAATTTTTAAGGGAACAAAATTTGCGCCAAGGCAGAACAATAACTGGTACTGGCTTGCCAAAGGCACATGGAAGCTTAGAGAGAACATGAAGCTCACATATTCATGGAACCAGTCAGTGGCAATCAACCAGAATTCACAAAGTCTTCAGACGAATCTTGAGTATGTTGAACCGGATCCCGGTTATCAATATAACTTTCAGGAAATACTGGATAATGCCAATACATACACTCATCTGAATATTTTCAACAGCATCGGGTGGGAGCATGCAATAGGCAACAAAACTTTCTACGAAATCAAGCTAACAAAATTTTTCACTCAGTTAAGAGTAGATGCAAACGGTTTGAACTGGGATGAATACACCGAGCCGCAGGATATCATAAAGCCGCCATTTGTATATTATGAAACAGGCGATACAAACAATCCTTACGGCATAATACCGGGTGACGGATTTTTTGATGTAGGCAACGCTTACACATGGCATGACCACTTTGTTGATGAGTATAGGTTCAAGTTCGACTTAAGCCATACGTTCAACCCCAAAAACCGCTTTAAAGCAGGATTTGAAGCGGCATACCAGGATATGCAGCTTATTGATATCTATAAACCGTGGATAGGTACTTTTGGATTGAACAACGATGCATACAGGGTTTACCCGATGTTCGGCGCGTTATACGCGCAGGATAAAATTACATTCAAAGGAATGATCCTGAATTTTGGGTTACGTTTCGATTACTGGTTCCCCGGTAAACTTGTTGATGACGCTATCAACAACCCGCTTGCTGTAACAATACCCGATGAAGTTAAGAAGCAGTACATGGAAGATACCTACAGCCTGTTTGGCAGAAGGTGGAAAGGCAGACTATCTCCAAGGATAGGTATCTCGCATCCGATCACGGATAACCAGACACTGTTTTTCAGCTATGGACATTTTTCAAAGCGGCCGAAACCGCAGTTTGTTTACGCAAAAATTGCGAACGTAAGCTCTAAGTCATCATTCCAGAAATTCGGCAATCCAAACCTTAATCCCGAAACGACAGTTTCGTATGAACTTGGTCTTCGTAACCAGTTCACCAATGATGATGTGTTCACAATTACAGCATATTATAAAGATATCTACGATTACGTTGCAACAGTTTCGGCTAAGATAAGCGACCCGAGATTTGCAGGTGAAAGTTTTATCACCTACGTTAACCAGGATTACACTAAATCACGCGGTATTGAGCTTGACTACAAAAAGCGTATTGGAAAATGGTTCAATGGTAACATTAACGCTACTTATTCCATCGCAACGGGAAAGAGTTCCTCGCCTGACCAGGGTTACCTTGTTGCAACAGGCGGAGCGTTTGAAACTATCGGCGAGAATTATTTGAGCTGGGATAGACCCATACAGGTTTCGGCAAACACAAGTTTCTTCTTTGCTAAAGGTACGGGAATATTCGGTTTTGGAAAAAATGTGGTTGATGATATTTCATTCAAGTTCCGCGCGTTCTTCCAATCAGGTAAACGTTATACACCGCAGATACTTGTTGG
>CAZQYL010000381.1:0-2530 GCA_964597425.1 uncultured Ignavibacteriales bacterium
CAAGTGCGCTAAACGGAGTAATTGTTGGCGGTGCAGGAAAAATTTTATATACTACCACCGGCGGCGACCCGATTGGAATAGAACCGATTAGCAGCGAAGTACCGGAAAGATTTTCGCTTTCACAAAATTATCCAAATCCGTTTAATCCAACAACAAATTTTGAATTCACAATACCAAACAGCGGATTTGTAAATCTGACAATTTATGATGCAACGGGAAGAGAAGTTGAATCACTTGTAAATGGTAATCTGAAGACCGGCACATATAAAGCTGAATGGGATGCATCAAATTTTCCAAGCGGGGTTTATTTTTATAAACTGACTTCCGGAAGTTTTACTGGAACGAAAAAGATGGTATTGGTTAGATAAATCATTTTGAGTTTATTGAGGTAATTTTCCTAATCAAAAATTGTGTATTTTTAAAATGAAAAAGTCCTTTTTAGTTTTCATATTTATTGTTGACACTTGCCTTATGGCACAGTCTGCAACACAATTAGGCTGGGAGTGGCTTAACCCTAAACCTACGCATTCATCACTAAGAGAAATCGAATTCGCTGATAACAACACTGGTTATTGCGTTGGCAGTGAGGGTACCATTCTTAAAACCACCAATAGCGGCCTTAACTGGGGTTTTCTTGAAATATGGGTTCAACCAGGATTTTTCGACTACCGCCTTTTGCATTTATTTAATAAAGATACATTAATTATCATAGGAAACTCCCCTAATATTTATAAAACAACAAATGGCGGAGCTAATTGGACGGCCATTAACACAGGCAGTTTTGAATTGATCTACGGGATGCATTTTAGAAATTCTCTGACAGGATATTTAACCGGTTCTAATGGTATTTTACTTAAAACAACAACAGGCGGCAACAGCTGGGTACCAATCCCCATAAATCTCTACTTACAACAAACATCTGTTTCATTTCCGGATGATAATACCGGGTACGTTGCAGGACAGAAGATTCTTAAAACAACTAATGGAGGAAATACCTGGCATTCAAGTTCAGTTATTACTAATGCGAATTGTATGTATTTCCTCAACAGCTCAACAGGTTTCGTTGGAGCTAATACTTTGTATATTACTACAAATTCAGGCAGTACATGGAATAAAACCTCCGAAGGAGCATCCCAGATCAGAAACATTAAGTTCCTTAATTCCACGACTGGTTATGCCAATGCAGATAACATGATCTTAAAAACTACTAATGCCGGGAATAACTGGTTTAGTATCAGTACGGGTCAGGGATCTGGAGTTGACTTTGTAAACGAACAATTGGGATTCTCGTGTACAGCGGATCCTTACGGAGGAATACTAAGAAAAACAACAAATGGCGGCAGCACCTGGAACACTCTCAGCTCCAGATTCGAATCAGGGGATGTTTATGCTTTGTATTTTGTAAATCAGCTTACAGGTTATTATGGCGGCACTTCCGGTAACTTGGGGAAAACCACGAACGGAGGTCAAAGCTGGAGCAATGTCCTCACCGGCGCAGGAGGATTCATCAATTCAATCCACTTTCTGAATGAATATACCGGTTTTATCGGGCAGAGCGCGGGCTCTACAAACGGGATTATCAGGAAAACTACTAATGCCGGCCTTAACTGGACTGGCGTCAATGTTTCTGCACCAGTTACGGCAATCATGTTTGCTAATCTGAACACTGGGTATGCACTGGGTTCAAGATACTCAATTTTCAAAACTTCCGATGGCGGCTTAAGCTGGAATGTTACAGGAGTTCCTTCAACGTGGCTCAATGGGTTGTTTGTTCTTAACGCAAATACCGTAATGGCTGTAGGATCGCATTCAGCTCCTATCATACAGGCATTTGTCACTAAAACTACCAATGGCGGACTTAACTGGATATCAAATGATTACAATTGGGGTTCAACAGGGAATTCAGTTTACTTTACAAATAACCAGACAGGCTTTATCGCTTGCGGAATTTCCGGTTACGGAGGGAGAGTTTTTAAAACTACCGATTTCGGAGAGAACTGGACTTACCAGCTTTTGGAAAATCAGTACTCTCTGAATACAATTCAGTTCTTTGATCAGAATACGGGAATGGTTTCAGGATATAATGGAAACGCATTTAAAACCACGAACGCCGGTGTAAACTGGTCACCGTTATATACCGTTACCGATTATCATTTTTTCACAATGCACTGCCCTGACAATAACACATGCTATTACGGCGGTTGGTATGATATTATGTTGAAAACTTCAATGGGAGGTATCTTGTTAAGTAATGGAAATAACATGAATGTTCTTCCTTCAGTTTTTTCCTTGTCCCAAAATTACCCCAACCCGTTTAACCCAACAACAAAGATTCGTTTTGAAATAAGCGGTTCATCGGTGGCACAGACTTTCCTTTCTGTGTATGATTTACTCGGCCGGGAAGTCGCAACACTTGTCAATGAAGAACTTAAACCCGGCACATACGAAGCGGATTGGGATGCTTCTAACTTCCCGAGCGGAGTATATTTTTACAAACTAACTGCCGGAAGTTTTTCTGAAACAAAAAAAA
>CAZQYL010000382.1:0-2508 GCA_964597425.1 uncultured Ignavibacteriales bacterium
TTGGGAGAGTAGCAGTGCCTGAAATAAATAATTTAATTTTGTTTGTTTTAGCGGGATTGACACTGAACATCACACCGGGACCGGATATGATGTTTGTTATTACCAGGAGTGTCACTGAATCAACCAGATCAGGGGTGATATCATCGCTCGGAATAGCGGCAGGCAGTATATTTCATACGCTTGCTGTTGCGCTGGGACTTTCGGCATTACTGATGGCTGTACCCGCAGCATATGAGGTAATTAAATACACGGGAGCTGCGTATTTGGTCTATTTAGGGCTGAAGATGCTGTTGGGCAAACAATCCTTAAAGTTAAACGACGATAAAGAACCTGTAAAGATGCACTCAGTTTTTTTGCAGGCTATGGTGACCAATATTTTCAATCCCAAAGTTGCCTTATTCTTTTTAGCATTTCTGCCTCAGTTTGTAAATCCGGAAGGTAATGTTACTCTGCAGTTAATTTTGCTTGGATTGTTGTTTAATTTCAACGGAACAATTGTTAATATTCTGGTAGCTCTTTCAGCAGGCAGGCTTGGTAAATTCATAAAGCTTAGGCTGAATAATTCATCGGTATTCAAATGGATAACCGCAAGTGTGTTTATAGGACTTGGTATAAGGCTTGCCTTTCTTGAAAGGAAATGAAGAAGTTAATTTTATTTTTTATCATCACGGGGTCCCTTTCGCTGATTTATTCGCAAACTAATCATACTTCAATGACTAACTGGAAAATTGAACCATCATTTAAATATGACCTGTGCTGTTTTATGAACATTTTAACAGCTGATCCTTATTATAAGGAGCATTATCCAAATGAACTGAATCCCTATGAAAATAAATTACCGGCAGATGTAGAAAGTGCTGTAACATCGCTTCACAAAAAGCTGAAGCTGGATAATGAAATTATCCTTTCAGCATGGCTGTGCCTGTACTTTTCCGCAATTGAAGGGGAGGAGCTGGATGACCTTATCGCTGCGGTCGAAGATCCTGCCTTGTTGAAAGCAAATTTTATGAAAACTCCCTATTATGATGACAAAAGCTGGGGAATTTTCCTATCAGTCAAAGAGGAATTGTTGTTGATATTCCGGTATTTGAAAGATAACGGATTTAAGGAATACTGGAGTGAAAACATTAAGCCCAGGATAGAAAAGAGAATTGCCGAGGAAAAAGTGGGACTGGGTAAATACGACGTAATAGCTCAGAACGAAAAATTTCTGGGATTTAAGCTGCCATCTGATACTATTACAGTCTATATGCTGTATTACAACAGACCGCACGGAATTAAAATAACCGGAATGCGATTTCTGACTTCGATACAGTGGCCGTTTGAAATAACCATCCGCACTTCAGCACATGAAATGATGCACCCGCCATATGATTATGATCACGATATGGAATTGAAAGTGGTTATTTGGTCATTTGAAGAGGATGAATTTGTAATGGAAAAGGTAAATAATCATAATAAATCCTTTGGCTACAACACACTTGATGGACTGTTTGAAGAAGATTGCGTGCAGGCACTTGACCAGATGATCAATGAGAAGCTTGGTGTAGCGATTGATGCCCGCAAAAGATGGAAGGAAAGTGATGATGGTATCCATGTGCTGGCTATAGCTTTGTACCAGATCATGCGAGAAGATAAATATAATTCAAATGGAGAGCTGTTCAGGGATTTTATTATGCGTATAAACAAAGATGGCAGGTTTGTACCGGGGAAAATTAAGGAATACTACGATAAATTTTATAAATAGTGTTATATTTGAGGAATTAAATATCTAAATTTTATGGGAAGTAACTCTACAGATAATAATTTCAGGAAAGATGAGAACCTGCTGGTAAAACCCGGCATGAAAGTAGATCTTAAAAATTTTGATACCCGCTACACTGCAAATTTTAAGGATAAAGAAGATGCCGCAGAAATGCTGGCGAAAGATATAGCAAGGCTTGCTGAGCTGCAGGATATGCTTTATGCCATGAATAAGTATTCGCTTCTTGTGGTAATACAGGCAATGGATGCAGCCGGAAAAGATGGCACTATAAAACATGTTATGACAGGTGTTAATCCCCAGGGATGCAATGTAACCAGCTTTAAGCAGCCTTCGGTTGAGGAGCTGGAGCATGACTTCCTGTGGCGCATTAACAGGGCTATGCCCAAAAGGGGAATGATAGCTATTTTTAACCGCTCACACTACGAAGAAGTGCTTGTAACCCGTGTACACCCGGAGTATATTTTGGGTCAAAATATCCCCGGAGTTGACTCAATTGATAAAGTCGATAAGAAATTCTGGCAGAAACGCTACGAGATCATCAATAATTTCGAAAGACAGGCTTATGAAAATGGCACTGTGATCATTAAATTCTTCCTGCATGTATCAAAGGATGAGCAGAAGAAACGATTTTTATCCAGAATAGATGAGCCCGAAAAGAACTGGAAGTTTTCTACCAGCGATGTGAAAGAGCGGCAATTGTGGGATAAATACATGAAGGCTTTTGAAGATGCAATTGAAAATAC
>CAZQYL010000383.1:0-2507 GCA_964597425.1 uncultured Ignavibacteriales bacterium
GCAATGGGCGCAAGGCTGCTTAAGAACTGGATATCGCGTCCGCTGAAGAAACTTTCCCAGATACATAAAAGGCAGCAGTGCGTTGTGGAATTCTACGAGAACAAACCTCTTTGGGGGAATCTTACCGCACAATTTAAGAATATCGGCGATCTGGAGCGGCTCATTTCAAAAATCGCCACTGCAAGAGCTGTTGCCCGTGATCTGATCAACCTGAAATATTCCCTTAAAAATATCAGCGAAGTGAAACAGGAGCTGCTTAAGGCTGAGGCAAAGACGCTGAAGGATATAAATAATAATCTTAAGGAGTTAAAAGAAGTTGTTGAGCTGATAGATAAGAGTATTAATGAGGAGAGTCCCTTAACCACTGATACACGCATTACCATTAAGCCGGGCTATAATGCAGAGCTTGATGAACTGCGCAGTATCCTTAACAGCGGCGAAGCGTGGATGGAAAATTATCAGCGCAGGGAGCGTGAACGCACAAAGATAAACTCGCTGAAGGTAAGTTATAATAAAGTATTCGGTTATTACATAGAAATATCAAAAGCCAACAAGGATAAAGCCGAAGGGCTTGAAGGCTATATACGCAAGCAAACACTTGTTAACGCTGAGCGGTATATCACACAGGAGTTAAAGGAATACGAAGAGAAGATATTAACCGCCAATGAAAAAATTTCCGCGCTTGAAGCGAAGCTGTTTGCTGATGTAAGGCAAAGTGTTGTGGAGTATGCCGCTGATATTCAGCTAAACGCTGCAATGATAGGTGTAATTGATGTACTGCTTGGCTTTGCTGAAATTGCAAGACAATACAAGTACACCAAACCTGATATAAGCGATAACAACGACCTCAGAATAACTGAAGGCAGGCATCCTGTAATTGAGCAATTGCTTCCAGCGGGAGAGAAGTATGTACCCAATGATACAACACTTGATCCTGATGATTCACAGGTAATAATAATTACCGGACCCAATATGAGCGGTAAATCAAGCTACCTGCGGCAGGTAGGATTAATTGTATTATTGGCACAGATTGGTTCATTTGTGCCGGCAAAGAAAGCTACAATTGGTATATGCGACCGCATATTTACCCGTGTTGGCGCTATGGATAATATTGCAAGGGGTGAGAGTACTTTCCTTGTGGAAATGCAGGAATCAGCCAACATACTGAATAACCTAACGCCTAAGAGCCTTGTGCTGCTTGATGAGGTCGGCAGGGGCACAAGTACATATGACGGTATATCTATTGCCTGGGCAATCACAGAGTATATCCATGAAAATCCGAATGCGAAAGCAAAGACACTTTTTGCAACGCATTATCATGAATTGAATGCACTGGCGAGTCTATACCCAAGGATAAAAAACTCAAGGGTTGAAGTTAAGGAAGTTGGCGAAAAAGTAATTTTCCTTCACAGGATAAATGAAGGAACCGCTGACCACAGCTTTGGAATTCACGTTGCGCAAATGGCGGGTCTGCCTGATATGGTAACAAAGCGTGCAAAGGAGATTTTGGGGAATCTAGAAAAACGCGAAGAGCGTACAAGAAGGAAAGATGAATTCCAGATAAACCTGTTTGAATATAAGGATAATGAGCTGAATGATATCCTGAATAAAATAGACCTCGAAAACATGACTCCCCTGGATGCTCTGAATAAGCTCCAGGAATTGAAGAAAATATCCAAGGAGCTTGATAAGAACAGATGAACAACAGAGAATCAGAGACACTGAGTATTGAATATGTTAATAGACTGAATTCAATTAGTGGTCAAGTTCTGGATGCAGCCATAGAAGTTCACAGAAATTTAGGTCCGGGACTTCTAGAGTCTATTTATGAAATATGCCTTTTAAAAGAATTGAGAAGCAGAGGGCTGGAAGTAAAATCTCAATTGTTGCTGCCGGTGTATTACAAGGGTGAACCCCTAGAAAAACATTATACAATTGATTTGCTGGTTGAAGATCTTGTAATGGTGGAGATAAAAACTGTGGAGAGGAATATTCCAATAAACAAAGCGCAATTAATGACTTATTTGAAATTATCAGGGAAACATTTAGGTTTACTGATAAACTTCAATGTTCCATTACTCGTGCAGGGATTTGAAAGAATACTTAATGGTCAGTTTCCGAAATAGTAACTCTGTTTCTCTGAATCTCTGTTGTTAAAAAATAATATATAGATAAATGTCGCAACACGAAATATGGATGCAGTACGCGTACCGGGAAGCTGAAAAAGCTTATGAAAAAGGTGAAATCCCAATAGGCGCAGTGATTGTTTTTGATAACATGATAATCGGTAAGGGTCACAACCAGGTTGAAACGCTTAAGGACCCGACTGCTCACGCTGAAATTATCGCACTGACATCAGCGGCGGAATACCTCACATCAAAGGTACTGCTGGGATGCACGATGTATGTGACACTTGAGCCGTGCTCAATGTGCGCCGGGGCGATTGTGCTTGCAAAGCTTGATGCACTTTTCTTCGGGGCGTATGATAATAAATCCGGCGCATGCGG
>CAZQYL010000384.1:0-2500 GCA_964597425.1 uncultured Ignavibacteriales bacterium
AAGATTGTTGAAAAACTCAACGAGCTTGGTCTTGGTATCACAATTGGTGATGTAATGAAACAGGTAAAAGGCAATGGTTCAGTAGGCAGACCGCACATCGCAGTTGCGATGATAGAATGCGGATTTGTGAATAATTACTACGATGCATTCGGTAAATACATTGGTGATGATAAACCCGCTTACGTAAAGAAACCAAACATTTCTACAAAAGATGCTATTGCTCTGATCAACAGGAGCGGGGGACTATCATTTGTTGCACACCCCGGCAGGTATTTAAGGCACAACAATTCCTTGTTTGAAATGATCGAGTTCGGTGTTGATGGAATTGAAGTTGTTCATCCCTCGCATTCAGATCATGATATAGAATATTACCGTGATATATCCTCGCAGTATTTCCTCCTCGAGAGCGGAGGAAGTGATTTCCACGGCGGCAGAATAAATGATGTATCAATTCTCGGAAGGTATTTTGTATCTGAAATTAAGATCACAGCAATGAAAAACAGATTATTTAAAGTTTAAGAATATGGCAAAAGAAAAAAAGAAAAATTCAGGCAAACCCTCAAAAAAAGTTTCAGGCAGAATTGCAGTTATTGTCAGCCGTTTTAATGAAGAAGTTACCGGCGGTTTGCTGCAGGGAGCTTTAAGTGTCCTGCATGAAAATAAATATGACGATAAGAATATTACCATAGTTCATGTACCTGGTGCATATGAAATTCCGCTGACGGCCAAACATCTATGCATGAGCGGTAAGTATTGCGGCGTTATATGTCTTGGCGCTGTGATAAAAGGCGAAACCGCACATTTTGAGTATATTTCAAATGCTGTATCAAACGGAATTATGTCACTTAACCTGGAATACAGCATGCCGGTTTCGTTCGGTGTGCTAACATGTTATAACGATGAGCAGGCATTAAAACGCTCTCAAAACGATGAGCATAACAAAGGCCGCGAAGCGGCATCAGCAGTGTTAAATATGATAAAGCTGCTGAAAGAGATTTGAAGCAATGATCGTGGCACGAATTTCTTCGAAAATAATAATTCAATGAAACAAACCCGCGTAAACACATTATTCGGAATCGATCATGCCATAGTGCAGGCGGGTATGGTATGGACCTCCGGATGGAGGCTTGCCTCTGCGGCATCTGAAAACGGCTGCCTTGGACTGATCGGCGCAGGCTCAATGAAACCCGAACTCTTAAGCGAACATATCACAAAACTCCGCAATTACTTCAAAGAAAAAAATATCACCAAGCCATTTGGTGTGAATCTGCCGCTTATCAGAGGTGATATTAACGAGCTTATTAAGACCATACTAAAAGAAGAAGTTAAAATAGTTTTTTCTTCTGCGGGAAATCCAAAAGCCTTTTCAAATGTATTCAAAGATAATGGTATTACATGGGTACATGTTGTTGCTTCGGTCAAACACGCGCTGAAAGCGCAGGAAGCCGGATGTGATGCAGTTGTTGCCGAAGGATTTGAAGCCGGCGGACACAATGGTATTGATGAGATAACTACTCTATGCCTGGTGCCGCAGGTTGCCGCTGCACTTAATATTCCAGTGATTGCCGCCGGCGGTATAGCTACGGGCGGACAGATCGCTGCATGTATGGCACTTGGGGCCGAAGGCGTTCAGATAGGTACACGCTTTGCAGCCACAACAGAAGCTTCAAGCAGTGAAGCTTTCAAAAATAAAATTGTTGAAGCAAAAGATAATGATACTTATCTCATTATGAAAAAACTCAATCCTGTGCGATTGTATAAAAATAAATTCGCAAATGATGTTATTAATGCTGAACGAAGCGGAGCTTCTGAGGATGAGCTTAAGGAATTACTCGGCCGCAAACGCGAGATGAAGGGTATATTTGAAGGTGACCTTGATGAAGGTGAGCTTGAAATGGGCCAGTCAAGCGGCCTTGTGAACGATATCATCCCGGTAAAAACCGTAGTTCAGAATCTGCTTAACGAATATAACGAAGCTGTATCAAAGCTGTAATTCCTCCCAAAAATATGATTTATATCCAAATTAAGTCCCTATAATAGTATTGACTTATTAAACTAAATAGATTAGTTTTTGTTATTCAATTCTTCCTGATTCATATAGTTAAAAAACTCACCAACTAAATTATACAGGAGGTTACAAATGAAAAAACTATTCTTCATTACTCTTCTTGCTGTATTCTCAATTTTTTTTATGTATGCTTCAGGTGATGGTCCCGGAACATGGACACAATCACTCAGCAGTGCCGGGCAGATCTGGGGAATTGCGGTAGCGCCATCCAGTCCGCAGACCATTTATGCTGCCAGCAATTCCACAGGTATGTGGAAGAGCACGAACTCCGGTGCAAACTGGGTGCAGATAAATACAGGTTTGTCAAATCTCATTCTGCAGTGCGTTGCTGTCAGTCCAAGTAACGCCAATGTTGTAATGTGCGGTTCAACTAACACCGGTACAAACCCCGGAGTTTACCGCTCTTCAGATGGCGGAGCTAACTGGACAAGA
>CAZQYL010000385.1:0-2497 GCA_964597425.1 uncultured Ignavibacteriales bacterium
ATTCCTTTTGCGTGAGCTTTTTCAAATAGTGCTTTATAATCATTTACTTCTCCATCAGCGGTCGGGTACTGTACGAGCAATCCGAAAATATCATCGGTAAGCTCTGTGGTATTTATATCACCTGCAACAAGCTCTACGCCTATTGGTTCTGTGCGTGTTCTTAAAACGTCAATTGTCTGTGCAAGACATTCATTAGAAACCAAAAATTTATTTGCGTTCTTCTTTTCGGGTTTTCTTGCGGCAAAAAGTACGTGCATTGCCTCAGCGGCAGCCGTTCCTTCATCAAGAAGCGAAGCATTTGCGACCGGCAATCCGGTCAGATCAATCACCATTGTCTGGTAATTCAAAAGAGCCTCAAGCCTGCCCTGTGAGATTTCCGCCTGGTATGGTGTGTACTGCGTGTACCAGCCCGGATTTTCCATGATATTGCGCAATATCACCGTTGGTGTGAAAGTGCCATAGTATCCGTACCCGATAAATGAGCGGTACATTTTATTTTTCAAAGCCATTTCATGCAGATGCTGAAGTAATTCCTGTTCACTCAGGGCATCGTTTAATTTCAGTTCATTCTTTAATCTTATAGCCGTTGGTACGATCTGGTTCATCAGGTCATCTACCGAAGCTGCGCCAATAACATCAAGCATTTGTTTTACTTCATGCTCAGTTGGTCCAATGTGTCTGTTAACAAAAGTATGCATTTTTTTATATAGAAGAGGTGAGTTTTAGTAGTATATTTTGATTTGTGTAAAAATTGTGAAATTAGAATCTTATTTTCTTAAGTCCCTTTTTTCTTTTTTTTCAGCCCCATTTTTTCTATCACATCAAGGTTCTTCAAAGCATTGCTGGCAGCTTCCTGCTCAGCGGTTTTTTTGGTTCTGCCCTTACCAATACCAAGGGCACGCTGGTTTATCTGCACTTCAACAGTAAAGAGCTTATTGTGCTCAGGTCCTTCCTGGTTTATAACTTTATAATCGGGGATGTAATCTGTGTTTGCCTGCGTATATTCAAGAAGCTTGCTCTTGTAGTTCTCATCAAACTGGTTAAGCCATTTTACATCAAGTTTTTTAAATATCTGGTTATTCAGGAAGTCTTTTGCCGCATCGTAACCTCTATCCAGAAATATAGCGCCAACCAATGCTTCATATGCATCGGATAGTATCGTATCGTAGCCGTCTTCAATTGATTTAAGTGCTGTAGGTGCCGCAAGCAGAAAGCTTTGGAGGTGTATTACTTTTGCGCGCTCCGCAAGGAAGCGCTGGTTCACCAATACAGAGCGGTATTTGGTTAAGTCGCCTTCTTCTGAATCAGGAAAATTCTTGTAAAGGTATTCCGCTACAACAGAATCAAGCACGGCATCACCAAGATACTCGAGCCTTTCATTGCTTGCCAGCTTAACGCCGTTGGATCCCTTTGATTTAAGGAATGACCTGTGCGTTAAGGCATTTATAAAAAAATTCTTATGGATTATCTGGTAGTCAATACTTGCCTGGAAGGTCTTAAAATCGAAGGAGGCGATAGCGGAGTATATATCATCTTCCTCTTTGCGCCTTTTTAATACAGGGACAAATTTCCTGAGGGTTTTTAATATGCCGAACATATTATCCTATTCGTAAAATATTCTCTTTTCTCTTGCTTTAAGTACTGATGCTATTAGTACTGCTGTTTTAGTACTGTTATTCAGTGTACTTTTTGAAAACCAATGCAGTGTTATGTCCGCCAAATCCAGAATTATCACACATTACCGTACTGATATCTTTTTTTATTGCTTTGTTAGGTACATAATTCAAATCAAGTCCCTCATCAGGTGTTTCGTAATTAATTGTCGGGGGGACAATCCCTTTATTAATTGTAAGTACTGAAGCAATTGATTCCACTGCGCCGGCTGCGCCAAGCAGATGGCCTAACATACTTTTAATTGAATGAACCGGTATATCATATGCATGTTTACCAAATACACTTTTAATAGCGGCAGTTTCATTCTTATCGTTATAATAAGTTGAAGTACCGTGCGCGTTAACGCAATCAATATCATTCGGTGTCATACCTGCATCTTTAATAGCTATTCTCATAGCTTCTGCAACGCCTTCACCTTCAGGTGCAGGCTCTGTGATATGATGCGCATCGGCTGTCATTCCAATACCGGCAATTTCAGCGTAGATCTTCGCGCCGCGTGCCTTTGCGAATTCAAGTTCTTCAAGAATCAGTGTTGCGCCGCCTTCGCCCATTACAAATCCATCCCTGTTCTTTTCAAACGGACGGGAAGCTTTTTCGGGAGCGTCGTTACGGGTTGAAAGCGCTTTCATTGCGTTGAATCCGCCAACGCCCATCGGGCAGATAACTGCCTCTGAGCCGCCGGTAACCATAACATCTGCGTTACCGCGCTGAATTAACATTACGGAGTCAGCAATTGAATGCGCTGAAGTTGTGCATGCTGAAATTGTTGCGTAGTTGGGTCCTTTAAGACCGAACATCATCGAGATCCTGCCTGCTGCAATAT
>CAZQYL010000386.1:0-2492 GCA_964597425.1 uncultured Ignavibacteriales bacterium
ACCGTAAATAGAAGTGAGCCCTGAAGTATGTAATAATATGCTGTTTAGGAGCTTTAAATAGGATAAATAATCACCATCTGCGGCATGGAACATCCGAATTCGGGCCTGCCTGACCTCGCGGTATTCAGGGTGCAGCATCAGAGCGGCTGCGCCGCGAATCTCGTTACCCTTAACAAGCAAATATACCGGGTCACTATCACTGACGGTAAAATCATCCAGCGGCGGATTCGATTCATCCTGCTCATGTGAAAACTGTTTAAAATATGATTTGAATGCCGGAATGTTTTTCTCTGTCAGCTTTACTACTTTCATTTTTTGTTAATATTCAAATTTAGAAAAGTACCAGTGTTTCCTGTTGTTTATTTCCATTGTGTATCTGTCTGCGCCATCTTCTGTTTCAATTTTGTAGTTAGCAATTTTCAGCACTTCCTGCTCGTATGGAAATACCAATACTTTATTGATAGTTGAGCCAACCAGCATTGAATCACTGCCGCAGCTCCCGTCAGATGGTTCAAGCCAGCCACCCTTTTCAATATCATAATATGTTATTATAAGCTGAATTGATTTGCCTTTAAGCTCCCACGTACCGCCATAGCCCACTTCCCTTTTGGCGCAATTCATCTGGTTATTGAAATAATAAAATGTGCCGTCATCATTGAAAGTATAAGTATCATCGTATCCTGCGGCAACATGCGGAGCAGCCTGCCATGAACCGATAAGCTCTTTTGATGTTTGGGAAAAACATACTGATGAAAATATCAAGAATAACAATATTGTTTTCATATATAGATTATGGTTTTTTATTTCCTGTTATCATTAAATAAGAAAAACTGCCGCGATGCATTCCCATAAATAGCCCAAGGAAACAAGCTTTTAAATGACCTATCCTTACTGAATTCAGTTTTTCGCCCTGCAGTATTTTCTTTAAAACAAAACTCACCACAGTAAAAGGCGCATGCATAACTGATGGTGCTACTCTGAATGACAAATCAATGACGTTTATATTTTCAGCGCCGTTAAGTTCTAATTGCTCAACTACTCCGTTTACATTTGGGAATGATGGAAGTGCCCATCCTTTGCATATCTCGTTGTAGCAGTATTTAAGCAGCGGATAGAATTTTTCTGATGGCCGCTTTAAAAATCCGTCTGCTATCACAAAATTCTTTCCGGGTTTAAGTACACGCATCATTTCCTTAACGAATGCGGCCTTATCATCACCCGGGCAGTGACATGCACTTTCAAGCGCGTAAGCTGCGTCAGCGGAATTGTTATCAAACGGCAGATTGGTATAATCACCCAAGATAAGCTCAATGTTTCCATCAATGTTCTTTTGTTTATTCAGCTCACGTGCTTTTTGGATTTGCCACTCAACTATAGTAATGCCTTTAACTTTTTTTCCCGGGTACATTTTTGCAAATGTCCTGCATGGCGCGGCCAGTCCGCAGCCAAGGTCATAAACAATTTTATCGTTATCACCCAGCTTAAGGTTTTCAATCACATACCTGTTCATAGCATCAAGCATCTGCTCGCGCCAAAGCGGTATCATAGGGAACCTGTAATATCCGAAATGCATATTATACTCACGGCTCCATTTGCCGTAATCAAGTCCCGTATCTTCGTAGTAAGTTACAACATTCTGGGCGTTCTCGTTTGCTGTAACTTCTTTAAGCTGCCCGTTCCCGGTTTGCTGCTCTTTGTTTTTCAGGATGAATTATTTTGTTTTTATTGCTGTTTTACGGCTTTCATTGAGTACATCAGGGGCATTTTGCCCTCAATACCCTTTAATTCGTAATAACCAAGCTCATTTTGTACAGTATTATTAAAACACTTATAATAACTGTACGGATATTCCTTAAACTCTGTTACCTGCAGGTTTTGTTTCACGAGAGCAGAAAAAACATCGCTTAAGGGGTGATTCCACCCATAGGATAACTGATCAATTGCCCTCTCTTTATCAGCGTAGGAGTGTCCCACCTCTTCAATAATTGGCTCAATGTTAAAATAAGAATAGTCCATCTTTACGCAGTCATCATCATACATCCATCTTACAGGATGGAATTCCGCAATAAAGAATGTACCGCCCGGCTTTAAAAAGTGCGAAACAATTTCCGCCCATTTATTCAGATCAGGGAGCCAGCCAATTGTACCGTATGATGTAAATACGATATCATACTTTTTATCAAGTACATTTTTAAGATCATATACATCAGAGCAAATGAATTCAGCGTCAAGACCGAGCTCACTATTTAATTCCTTTGCTGCATCAATTGCTTTATCAGCCAGATCAACTCCTGTAACTTTTGCACCGAGTCTTGACCAGCTCAGTGAATCCAGCCCGAAATGGCACTGCAAGTGCAGTAATGATTTGCCCTTCACATCACCAAGCGCTTCAAGCTCTGCGGGATTCAGTGATGACTTCCCCTTCCTGAATGATGGAACATCGTAAAATTCTGATGTTACATGCACCGGTGTTTTTTTATTCCACAAATCGC
>CAZQYL010000387.1:0-2488 GCA_964597425.1 uncultured Ignavibacteriales bacterium
GGAAAGTAAATAGTTGTTCATCCGGTGACTCTATGGTCATCGGATGAACTATATAGTCCTCAAATCAATACCCTAACAGCATTCTCAGGAGAATCGGTATCGAACTCAATTATTGAGAGCTCACTGCCTGCAGTTGCGGCATTAAAGCAAATTGTCCTGCCTAGCCTATCCTGCCAATAACCCGAAATATCAGTTGATTCATGTATGTGTCCGTGGATGGTTATGAGTGGCTGATTTTTCTCTATAAATTTCCTGATGGCATAGCTTCCTATGCTCAATATTTCCTTATCCCCGTTTATACCTTTTCCGAATATCTTATCAAGGTTCGTTTCTACAGGTGGTGCATGAAAAAGACAAATCGTTTTGCTGAAATCAGTTACCTCTTCTGATAGTTCAGCAAGATCATCTTTGATTGTGGTGTATTTTTTTATGTTTGCAGGTACTTCAATTGTTCTTATGCCCTCTTCTGGCGAAACAGTATCTCTTGGCAGGTATCGCGAGATATCATATTTTTCCCAGTCTTTAAGCAAAAACGGAGTTGGCGGAACATAGGGATATCCCAATACGGTATATGCCTGGCTGTTAATAACCATCTTATTCACAAATCGTATCAGTCCTTTTAATTCCAGGTAAGCCAGGTGTTCACAACTCACCGCTGCATCGTCATTGCCGGTTATCAGGAAAATTTCAGGATATCTAACCCCAAGTTCATCCTTGAGTTCACTTAGCAAGGGCTTTAGTGTATCTTCAATAAAATCTTTCGGATCGGTAATGTAGTAATTGGGCAAAACATCACCTGCAATAAAAACCGCTTCAGGAAGTTCCTGTTTAATATGGGTGCAGAGTTTTCGGTATTTTACATCATTTCCGTGAATATCACTTACACATATTGCCTTCATATTACAAATTTAAATGATGAAAAATTAATGTAATACGCTAAAAACCGGTGAAAAGAACAAAGAATGTCAGGGTAATTCCTCACATTTTTGCCTGAGAATGTACCATATTTCGTTCACATTCGTGCCACTAATATCAACTTTTTGAATAATTAGCCCAATTTCGGGCTTTTTTAAAAATTCACATTTCAAATAAATTTTCTTTGTAATATATATCTGGTATTTATATGTTTCCGTAACACCAAACAAAACGATATTGAAAACAAAGCAGTAGAATTCAGGACAATTATACCCTTAAGTATGTCAAATATTTCATTTCAATTGCCCTAAAACTGATTAAAGTTATAAATTTTAATTTTATAATACTTTAAAAAATAACTTATATTTGCTAATCAAATAGTTAAGGAATACTATATGAACAATCTATTCAGAAGGCCGGCAACATACATTTTTACAGTTCTGGTAATAATAATAATATTACTCTGGTTTTTCTGCTGCAGAAACTGCGGCTTGACCGGTGGTAACTTAACCGGAGGAAACACACCGCCTGAAAACAATAACAAGCGTAGTCTGAAAACATCAGTAAACAAAAAAGATCATGTTCAGCCGGTAAATATAACGGACCGCGATCTTAACACCATAAGCAGGTTTGGCTCAGGAATATTTTTAACAGCAGGAAATGATGGCAGGCTTTTGACAACCGCAAACGGAGGGATGAACTGGACAGCAAGGCAAAGCGGAGTGAATGTGCACCTGTATGCTTCTTACGTTATAAATTATGATACAATGCTTGCAGCCGGGGGCGAAGGCAATATAATCCGCTCAACAGATAAAGGCACAACATGGAGCACAGTGATGAAGGGACTTTCCGGCGATTTCAGGTCAATGGTATTCATTAACCGATCGGTTGGCTTCGCTGCGGGTACAGGCGGCTTGCTGTATGAAACATCAGATGCGGGCATGACCTGGAAATCCAAGGGAAGTTTCAACGGAATTAATTTCTACTCAATCTGTAAAAGGGAAAATAATCTGTGGCTTGCCGCTGATAGCGGAATAGTGATAAAAAGTACTGATAACGGCGCCAGTTTTAAAGATAAATTGACCACCGGAGACCAGAAAAATGTAAATTCAGTATCATTTTCTGATGCTTTCAACGGAGTTTGCACCAAAGATTCCGGATATGTTTACCGGACATCTGACGGCGGAAATACATGGGTAAAATCACTGCTTGATTCTAACCACAGAGACTTGAAGAGCGTTCACATGAACAGCCGGAACCTGATCTATTATTCAGGTGTAAATGTTATCATCAGGCAGCAGGAAGGTAACACAAAAATTATTGTTGATTCAGCCCATACAATTAACGCGATTGATCCTGAACAGCCCTACTTAATGGCAGTTTACTGCGGCACGGGCGGCATTGTTGGCACTATGAACATCAGCGGGTGTGATATGTGCAGTGTGAACCATAACCTGGTTTTCTACCAGCTTGAGCGCACCGACCCGACTCACTGGCGCATTTCTCTAAGGATTGATAACACGGCAAACAGGCAGTATTTTAACCTGATGCGCATAATAGCTCCGGGGTTCCA
>CAZQYL010000388.1:0-2488 GCA_964597425.1 uncultured Ignavibacteriales bacterium
CCCGGTGATGTTATTTTGCTTGAAGCCGGTGATGTTATTCCCGCAGATATCCGTTATATAGAAACCCATACGCTGAAAATAAATGAATCTTCAATCACCGGTGAGGCATCTAATATAGAAAAATCCGCGCTTGAGTTTACTGAAGGTGATTATGCCCTGGGAGACAGATTAAACATGGGTTACAAAGGTACCTTCGTAACCAATGGCAGAGCAAAGGCTTATGTTGTTTCTACCGGTATGAATACTGAGCTTGGCAAAATTGCAAAACTTATCCAGGTTGAAGATACTAAAACACCCCTCCAGAAAAGACTGAACGGCTTTGGCAAAAAGATAACAATTTCCATTATTGTTATTTGTACAGGAATATTCGCTATTGGACTGCTGCGAGGTGAAGCCCCGATCACTCTGTTCTTAACGGTGATTTCACTTGCAGTTGCGGCTATACCCGAAGCAATGCCTGCAGTGGTAACAATTGCTCTGGCGCTTGGCGCGGGGAATCTAGCGAAGAATTTTGCATTGATAAGAAACCTTCCTGCAGTTGAAACGCTTGGTTCGGTAACGTATATATGCACAGATAAAACCGGAACTCTTACCGAAAATAAAATGACTGTTGAGAAAATATTTCTTTCGGAAGACTCCTCCGGATTAAAAATATTTTCGGGGAAGGACCCTCTACTTACGGCAATAGCATTAAATAATGATGTTATTATTGAAAGTGATGGAACATTAACAGGCGAATCAACAGAAACCGCACTAGTTAATTATGCTATTGAAAAGAGCTTCAACAAAAACACTCTTGAAAAGGTATACCCCAGGGTTGCAGAATTTCCATTTGATTCAAAAAGGAAGTGTATGACAACATTACACAGCTCAGGTAACGGGATTTTGGTTATCACTAAAGGAGCAGTTGAATCAATGGTACAGCTTACGACGGATCCCCAAAAACTCCGGGTATCTGAAATCATAATTAACGCTGATAAAGAAGCAGCAAACGGGTATCGTGTACTTGGGTATGCGGCAAAAATTATTCCTAATCTGCCTGATGTACCGGATATAAAAAGTATCGAGTCTCATCTTACTTTTTTGGGAATAACATGTCTAATTGATCCTCCCAGGGCAGAAGCAAAAGACGCTGTAGAGCAATGCAAGCAGGCAGGTATTATTCCGGTTATGATAACCGGTGACCATAAACTTACAGCAAAATCAATCGCTTCAAAACTGGGTATTATCACTTCGGGCAGTGAGCTGGTACTCGAAGGAAAAGAGTTAGAAAAACTTTCGGATGATGAGTTTAAAAATATTGTTGAAAATGTCCGGGTTTACGCCCGTGTTAATCCTGAGCAGAAATTGCGAATTATAAACGCACTGCAATCAAAACATCACTTTGTTGCAATGACAGGTGACGGCGTTAACGACGCACCTGCCTTGAAGAACGCTGATATTGGCATTGCAATGGGGATTAACGGCACTGAAGTATCCCGTGAGGCTTCGGATATGATACTGCTTGACGATAATTTTGCATCTATTGTAAAGGCAGTAAGACTTGGCAGAACTATTTACAATAACATACTGAAGTTTATTAGTTATATAATGTCAGGCAATACAGGAGAAATTCTGGCAATAGTGCTTGCTCCCTTCCTCGGGTTGCCGGTTCCTTTATTGGCAATACATATTTTGTGGATCAATCTTGTTTCTGATGGTTTGCCCGGGCTTGCTCTTGCATATGAAAACCCCGAACCCAATATTATGAAGATTCCGCCCCGTGACCCAAAGGAAAACATTTTCTCAGCCAAAACTGCATTCAGAATTTTGCGGATTGGTTTTCTTTTGGGAATTGTTACGGTCGGCACACAGGCGTGGGCTATGAGTAATGATATAGCACATTGGCAAACAATGGCATTTACTGTATTGTGTTTCAGTCAAATGGGACTTGCTATGGCATTCAGGACAAGGTTCTCTGTATTTGCTGCGGGTGTATTCACCAATTGGCGAATGATAGGGGCGATATCAGCAACCTTTATTTTCCAATTGATGCTGATTTATGTACCGCAGCTTAATGCTGTATTCAAAACTCAGCCATTAAGCCTAAAGGAATTACTGATAACAATTGCTATTTCAAGCATAGTTTTCTGGGCGGTTGAAGCGGAAAAATTCATAATGAATATGAAATACTTCAGCAAAAAACCATTGCTTTGCTGATTTGGAACTTAATGAATTACTGAATCTTAATTAAACAAATAGAACAGTATTCCTGCTGTCATCAGACAAAACAACGGCAGTGATGTCATTGCAAGAGTTTTAAAATAGAGCCTTAAATGTTCAGCAGGGTCATCCGGTTCAACATGGTCATTGTTATACCTATAAAGATAGTACCCTGATACCGCATACATTGCAGCCGCAATGTTTATTATAACAAAAAAAGTTAGCTGGGTTGTACCGGTAAAAGAGCCTGATATCATCATGGGGTCAACCCCTTGAGTTCGTTTTA
>CAZQYL010000389.1:0-2487 GCA_964597425.1 uncultured Ignavibacteriales bacterium
GCTGTTGCAACGGAATTCTGCTTTTCAACTCCGCGCATCATCATGCATAAATGAGAGGCTTCGGTAACGACTGCTACACCTTTGGGTTCAAGTACCTTGTTTATCATATCCCCTATTTCGCGCGTCATGCGCTCCTGCACCTGCAGGCGGCGGCTGAACATTTCAACCATCCTGGGAAGCTTGCTTAGACCTACAATTTTACCATTTGGAATATACGCTATATGGCATTTCCCAAAAAACGGCAGCAGGTGATGTTCGCAAAGGCTATAGAAATCGATATCCTTTACAATTACCATTTCATCGTAATGCTCATTGAATATCGCGTTATTCAGCAGCTTCTCAATATCTTCGCTATATCCCTTGGTCAGAAATTTGTAAGCCTTTGCAACACGGTTGGGAGTTCGAATCAATCCTTCCCTTTTGGGATCTTCGCCAATTTCAGCAAGTATATTTACGACGCTTTCTTCCAGCTTTTTTATTGATTCATCCGAATAATCTACCCTGATGATATTATTATCATCATCCTGAGTAATACCGTTACTTCTTTTTTTATCAGCCATTATTAAATATTTCAGTTATTTCCTTTGTACTCAACAGAATTGTTCACCGTTTCCCGGATCTTAATGGAATACAATTTCCTGCCGGGTGAATTTATCTTTCCTTCAAGCTGGTTCCAGAATGAGAATGCGATATTTTCAGTAGAAGGAAGAACACCGCTCATGAAATCGACATCCAGGTTAAGGTTTTTGTGGTCGACCTTATCAATGATAATTTTTTCAACAAGCAGTTTTAGCTCGGTCAGATCCATTACATATCCAACCAGCGGATCAACTTCACCGGATACGGTCACTTCCATTTCATAGTTATGCCCATGCCCGTTTGGATTTGAACACTTTCCATAGCGTTTAAAATTATCTTCATCGCTAAGTTTGGGGTCATATACCCTGTGAGAAGCAGAGAAATGGAATTTGCGGGTGATATAGAACAAAATTTATGTTTTTAGTTTATTTACAGTTGATTTGTAATGAAATACAACACTTAAAATTAGCAATAAGTTCATCAATATTAAATTCACAAATATATAGTACTCAAACCTGCCAATTATGGCTGAAATGCATAAAAGAAAAATATGTGTGCCTATAGAAAGTGAGCTTGCAAGCGTAAGGAAAGATTTGTTTTGGTACCAAACGCGCAGCTTGTTTTCATCGCCGCCGAATGAGGCGATAAGTCTTTTATCAATAAAATAAAATAATTTATCCTGCCAGCCGTAAATGAGCATGAATATCCGCTGCAGAAAAGTAGTCCATTTATCCTGCTGTATTTTATCTTCTTCGGTAACATCTTCCAAAACGCGGTTAACCGTATTTTTGCCGGTTGACCTGATAAACGATACCTGGTAAAATATAAAATATGAACACTGCAGCATGGAAAATACCATAGCTGCATATCCCGCAACGAAAGCATAAACTGAATTGTATTGTACATAAAGGCTGTAAGATATTGCGGTAAAACTTGTGAAGGTAACAATAAAATCAGAAATTGAATCGTAGAACCTGCCGCGGCGTGAGTCGAGTCCTTTTGCGCGCGCAAGCGAGCCGTCAACTTTATCAAGCACGTTCTTGTAGAATAACAGGATGGCCCCGGTCACGGCATACAATTTTACCGGCTGAATAATCAGGTACGATGCAGTTATGCCGAATATCATAGAAAGCAGTATTACCTGGTGCGGGGTAACTTTTGTATAATAGAAAAACTGTGTGAGCTGTTTGGAAGTAATGAACAGAAATTGCTGCAGATTCAGGAATGAATTATCTTTATCAGTCTTAAGGGTCTTTTCGTATGAGAATTTCTCTTTCGTAGTCACCCGGAATTAAAATTTAAGCTGAATGTTGTACTTAATGGAAATAACTCGCAAAGCGAACGCAGTTGCTATACAGGCTGCAAGCGGTACAAATGAATCAACAGGGAAATAATTGGCAAGCAATACGAATATCAGTGAGCCGATAAACGAACAGGTTGCATATAACTGTGACTGTTTAAAAAATACCGGTACTTCATTGCAGATTACATCACGCATGACTCCCCCAAATACACCTGTAATTACGCCAATCAGCACGGCATTGAACCAGAATACTCCCGCGCTCAAAGCGTAGCTTGTGCCAACGGCACTGAAGAGTCCGAGTCCAAGTGCATCCAGTAAAGCGAGGATCATAAGTACAGGTTTGGAAAAACTGTTCGATTTGCGGAGAACAAATATTGAAAAAATTGCCAGGACAAGTATCATTATCGGGTAATTGTAGTTTTGTATCCAGAATAAGGGGTAATGATTTATCAGAACATCCCTTAGCGTTCCCCCGCCGAAGGCTGTTATCATAGCAACGGAATATGTGCCGATAATATCCATCTGCTTCCTGCGGGCTTCAATTATTCCCGTGATGGCAAACGCGAATATCCCGAGTATCTCGATGGTTTTAAGTAATGCTTCCA
>CAZQYL010000390.1:0-2475 GCA_964597425.1 uncultured Ignavibacteriales bacterium
CCGCAGTTTGAGCACATTACTTCGGTTCTTTTCATCCCCAGAGTAACATCCGTTTCTTCCTTCACGCTCTCTTCTTTTACAGGCTGAAAGAAGCTTGGCCACCCTGTGCCGGACTCAAATTTGGTATCACTGCTGAAGAGTTCCTGACCGCATACGATACAGTTATACTTGCCTGCATCGTGGTTATCCCAATACTTGTTATTAAACGGGCGCTCAGTCCCCTTTTCCTGTGTTACTTTGTACTGCTCATCTGAAAGCTTTTCTTTTAATTCGTCTTTACTCATGACCGGTTTAAATTCTCCGCAAATGTTTGTGGAATCAGTTTGTTTTGAAATATGCTGCTCATTTATTGCCACTCTGCCCGGCTTTTGGCCGCAGCTTGTAAGCATAAAAATAGATAATATTGCTGCTAATATACTCATTTTTCTCATTTCTGTTGGATTCTTAATTACAAACATATATACGCAGGAATTTGTTTCATGGATTTTGGCATGTATTCAGGATATTAGTGCATTTTTAATCCACCTGTTGCTAAAATTAACCCAAGTGCGAGAAATATTGCCACTGCAACTGTACCAATAATAATTAATACAGTGGCAATCACGTGACTTTCAAGTATTTCAATCTTTAGTCTCGCAACATCCTTTAAAGGCACCGATCTTTCTATGTTCACATCTTCATAATATACAATTACATTGCTTACGCCTTTATATTTTAGCCTCAGCTTAGCTTCTTTTTCTTTCACATCTATTATAGTGCCATCCTTAAGATATAGCTGAGATATCCTGTAGGTCTTTTCAACGGGTACTTTATCGCTTTCAACATATTCAATTTTACTGGTAACACAGCCGGCAAAACTTACAAGTACCAGCAATACAATCATCCTGAAAGCTATTGCGTTCTTTATCATAAATTTACTTTAAGATTTCTTTCAATATATTAAGATTTGAATATTAATCATGCAAAACCAAAGACCATTAATTATTAACCCATTTTCATACCTCTAAACGGCTCAGTTATCCAGATTAAGATAAGGAAAAAAAGGATAATAGAACTTACTATGATTATAACATTAACAACAATATTACTTTCCAGCACTTCTATTTTCAACCTTGAAACATCCTTAAGTAATATAGTTCTTTCGATATTTACGTCTTCATAATATAATATAACGTTATCATTGCCTTTGTATCTGATTTTAAACTCCGGTTCTTTATCTTTTAGTATTAACACAGTCCCGTCATTCATAAAAACCTCTGATATCCGATAAGTCTTACCTGAAGGGAACTCACTGCTTTCAACATACTCTATTTTACTTGTAACGCAGCCCGTAAATGATACAATTAAAATCAGAACTATCATTCTGAATATTGCTGTATTATTAAATATGAACATCTTTTACTTCCAGATAGCTCCGTTAATTGAATCCGCGAGTATTCTGTTTGAATTACTGTTCATATCATAAATCGAACAATATGGCGGAAAAAACATACCTTCTGATGAATATAATATTTTTGAACCATCTGTTGACCAGAACATATTACCTTCAAAGAGCGTTGTGGAATTTGTGATATTTACCCTGTCTGAACCATCCGGATTTATCAGAAAGATATCAACTCCGCTGGGATCGAGTACATCAGTAAAACATATTTTATCTCCAAGCGGTGACCACGCCGGGGAGCTTCCCGAAGTGATGATAGTGTAACCGCTTCCTGAAGTATCAACTACACATATCCGGGACTCACTGGAATTATTAAGGGAATGCTGATAAACAATCCTGCTCCCGTCAGGTGACCAGTCCAAATTAAACGAACCTGAAGTATAAATACTATCTTTAAGGAGTTTTTTATATGTTCCCGTTGTATTTGTTATATACAACCCTTTTACAAAAGCTGGTGCAGAAGTCTCAATAAATGCAATGAGCTGTCCGTTTGGTGAGAATTTCGGAGCGAACTGATTGCCGGTTACGCTTGAAGAAAGCTGAACGAGCCCGGAACCGTCATTGTTCATTATATTCAAAATAGAACTATACATTGATGTAAACAGGAATTTATTACCGTCAGGAGATAGATCAAAATAATCGGTGTTATTACTTCCCATTGGTATCCTTACTAAATTGCTGCCATTTGTTTCTGCGTGATAAATTGCTGAAATGAACATTCCCATTGTATCGATCTTTACGAGTAATATCCTGTTTTGTTTTGACCGGGTACTCACAATGAGTGAGTCATTAAATAATTTCAGGTTCGTTCCATCCATTTTAATAGTATACGTTGAGTATCTTAATGGATTCTCTTTTACCTTGTACAGGTACACATCAAAATCGGCAGTTGGACTTCCGCCATTGTTATTTATAACAATATCATCACCGCATGAATAGAATGATAAAAGGCTGAGAAAAAGCAGGGCTAAAGATAGAAGGTATTTCATACAATTTGTTATTTAGGTTGCACTAAATTAATAAATTTTTATTGA
>CAZQYL010000391.1:0-2471 GCA_964597425.1 uncultured Ignavibacteriales bacterium
ATGTTCCCCTGGATGAGTCCCGCGTTTTTAAGCTCTTTTAAATGCTGCGAAACAGTAGCCTGTGCAAGCGGGATTGCATCTACTATGCTGCCGCAAACACAGCTTGCCTGGCTGCTTAAGTATTCAATTATTGCCACTCGTGCGGGGTGTCCAAGCGCTTTGGCAAAAGCTGCAAGTTCGTTTTGCTCTGTTGTAAAATTATCTGTTTTTGTGAGTCCCATATGTTCTCCTTATTGTCTTATTGCAATATTACGATAAAGAACTTCGCGAGAAAAGGGATAAATTTATCCCTTAAGTGCAAACTATTGATTTTTATAATTTAGATATCAATCATTTCTCTGTATGTTTCAAATCATAAAATAAAAAGATACCGGAAGTTATATTTCGTTAAATAACGAAATGAATTTTGCTAAAACATCAAACAAATTTATTTAAAGCACTATCTGACCCGAACAGATTGAGGATCATCAAAATGCTTCAGATCAAACCCTTATGTGTTTGCGAGATCACCGATATTCTTGGACTGGCTGCTTCTACAGTATCAACTCACTTAACAATATTAAAAAAAGCGGGATTCATTGAAGACTATAAAGACGGTAAGTGGATAAATTACAGTTTGAGTAAAAATATAAATAAACCTGAAATAACTTCATTAATGACAAGTATGCATTTCATTTTGGAAGACGACGAAGTTATCAAAAATGACCGTGTGAAACTGGGACTTGTTGATAGAATAGAAATTTGCAGAAGATAAATCGTAATTCAAAATATCCTTCATTTTACAATTTTAGAATTAATTAATGTTAGACTGGCTGCAAAATATCTCGGATTGGTTAATATTTTCTTTAATAGGTTTAAGTGCGCAAAGTCACTTAGGCGCTGCTCTGAATTTTTTCATTTACGATACGATCAAGATATTTATCCTGCTTTTTTTTATTACATTTTTAATGGGAATAGTAAATTCTTACTTCCCCATTGAACGAATCCGTAATTTCCTTTCACGTAACAAACTTTACGGCATGGAGTATCTCTTCGCATCACTTTTCGGTGCAGTAACGCCCTTTTGTTCATGTTCATCGGTTCCGCTATTTATTGGATTTGTAAAGGGCGGGATTCCTTTAGGGGTAACTTTTGCTTTCCTTGTCACTTCCCCATTAATTAACGAAGTAGCCGTTGCAATATTCATTGGCACATTCGGACTGAAGGTAACGGTGATATACGTAATAAGCGGAATACTGCTTGGGGTAACCAGCGGTATAATTCTGGGAAAGCTGAAACTTGAATACCTGTTAACTGACTGGGTAAAAAAAGTATGGCAGGATTCAGAAAAGGAAAATGAAAAATTCAGGACTGAAAAGCTCTCATTTATCAAACGGGTTCCGTATATAATTAACGATGCCTGGGGAATAATTAAGAGTGTAGCACTATATGTGGTAATTGGAATTGCAATTGGAGCCGGAATGCACGGCTACGTACCCGAAGGTTTTTTTGAGCAGTACATCGGCAGAGATACATGGTATACAGTTCCGCTGGCGGTAATACTGGGCGTGCCAATGTACGCAAACGCTGCGGGGATAATCCCTGTAATTCAGGTATTTGTTGCAAAGGGTATTCCTATAGGCACTTCACTTTCTTTTATGATGGCAGTTGTGGGGCTTTCGATCCCGGAGGCAATATTGTTAAAAAAGGTAATGACAGCTAAGCTTATCGCCATTTTTTTCAGTGTGGTTACGGTTTGCATAATAATATCAGGTTATATGTTTAATTTATTCTTTTAAAATAATAGAATAATAATGTTAACAGGCAGATTAATATATTTACTAACGTGTATACTTTTTGTATTACTAATATCGGGATGCAAAGAAGATAATCAGAAACAAAGTACAATTGATTCTTCTTCACAGGTTTCAGAAAATACTATTGTAAAAACTGAGACAGTTGAACCTGAGATTCAAAAAGACAGTATAATAACAGAGCAATCTCCTACAATTAAAGATACAGGTAAAACCAATCACAGCAAGAAGACCATAAATGACTCCACACTCAACAAGAAATTGGGTACTCAAAGAATTCTGGCATATTACTTCCACCCCACTGCCAGGTGTGTGACCTGCAGGAATATTGAAGCGTATTCAATTGAAGCAATTAATGAATGGGAAGAAAAATCAGGAAGGAAAGTAGTATGGAAAGAACTGAACATCGAGGACTCAGTTAACGAGCACTATGTTAGCGAATATAATCTTGAATTCAGTTCACTGGTAATAGCAAGATATACTGAAGGCAGGAAAGATAAATGGAAAAATCTTGAAGATACTTGGAAGTTAGCAAACGATAAAGAATCTTTTAAAAAGTATGTAAAATTTGAATTAAATCAATTTTTAAAAAATAATTGAAAGGTATTAAATAAAATGCAGGTAAAAATACTCGGAACAGGATGCGCAAAATGCAAAAGGCTTGAAGAAAAAGTAAAG
>CAZQYL010000392.1:0-2462 GCA_964597425.1 uncultured Ignavibacteriales bacterium
TTTGAAGAATCAGATAATCTGGATAAATACATTAAAAAAGCTGATGTATTTTATTATACAAGGATACAGGATGAATACGATAAGCAGCATGAATCAAAAACCATAGATTACACCAAATTTTATCTAAAATCGGGGTTATTGCGCCAAATGAAGCCAAATGCAGTAATTCTGCACCCGCTCCCCCGCCGGGATGAAATTCCCCCTGAGATTGATAAGGACCAGCGAGCATGGTACTGGAAACAGGAAGTAAATGGGTTATGGATGCGCACAGCGCTCATTGCGCACATCTTCAAAGAAGATGGATATATCCTGAACTATAAATAGCTAAATGTATTATAAATAAAGAAAAAAGCCTCTAAAATTAGAGGCTTTTGTAGTATATACAATCTTATCAAATTTTGTTGGAGACAACATAAACTAAGGGGAAGGAAATCTAAAAGCCATAACCACGAATTTCACCATTATGCTCCCGAAGGCCAACGGTCTGACTCTGAATGTGGAGAAATAAAACAAATCAGTAAACCGCAGAGTCCTCAAAAAACGAGCGACTCTGCGGAAACTTAGATAACTATTAAATCAATGAGAAATAAGCAGGCAGGTAAGTAATAATTTTATTTCAATAAAAGCATTTTTTTTGTTTCAGTGAATTTATCTGATATTAGAGTATAAAAATATACACCTGATGAATATGAAGACGCATCCCATTTAAACTCATAGCTTCCAGCCCTTAAGTATTCATTTTCTTCATACAATACTTTTCCAATTATATCAAATATTACAAACCTAATATTAGATGCTTTTGGAATATCTACTTTTACTGTTGTAACAGGATTAAAAGGATTCGGATAGTTTTGATACAGGGTGAATACGGATGGAATATTCGTTCCTTGTGGTGTAAAGCCTGTATAAAAGATTGCTCCACCTCCATTTGTAGTTTTACAAATTTTAGCACCGAGCCAGCAAGTCCATCCAAGTGATGAGTCTATAAATGATATTCTATAAGAACCTCCTGTATCAATTTGGTAGCCCCAATTTTGACCGCCGTTTGTAGTCTTGAATATTCTGTTGAGCCCTGTACCTCCATAACCAGTTGAATTATTAAAGAAAAATAAGTCATACAAGTTATTATTACCTTGTGCCGGAAGAAATTGAGTAACCCAATTACTCCCGGCATTACTGGTATATTGTATCTGGTTTCCGGTACCTACCCAGCCAGTATTTTGATTTAAAAAGAAAATTGACTGAAGGCTTTGTGAAAAACTACTGCTTATTGTCCAGTTCATGCCAGCGTTTGTAGTTTTATAAAGATCAAAATTTGCACCGCAAAAACCTGTACTATAATTTAAGAAGAATATTCGTTGTGTTTGTGCAGCTATACCGCTTATCCTCACCTGCCATGTCGCCCCGCCATCTGTTGTTGTTCTCACATCTGCGCCAAACAAATCAACACAAGTCCAGCCACTATCCTTATTTAAAAACTGCATATCTCCAATCAGCATGTTTATTGGCAATTGTAAGTATATCCAGTTTATGCCTCCGTTAGTTGTTTTAGCCAGTTTTCCAAACCCAACACTATCACCGCCTGCATATACAATGTTGGCATCAACTACAGATAAGGCATTATAATCTGAATTAAAGGATGAATCCTGAATAAACCAGTTTGTTCCTCCATTGGTCGTGTGGAGGATATATGCATAATTTTGTCCCCCCATACCAATGCTTGTACACGCCCAGCCGGTATTCGCATCAATAAATTTGATACCAGTTATAGGCTTACTTACAGGCACAGTTTGCTGAACCCACTGAGTATGCAAGTGAAAAGGCAAAAGGCAAAAAGCAAAAAATAATTTTAAAAGCGGTTTTTTCATGTGATCCTCTCGTAAAAAATAGGGTTAAATTACTATTAAATCAATACGAAATCACCAGTCCGCAATCCAAAATCCTGATATGCGCCTGTTACGCCAAGTTTAAATGTATTTGATTGTGAATAAAGAAGTGATGTGAAAAGAAGTAATGACAAGGTAAAAGCTTTTGCTGCTTTCATTTTCTGCCTCCTAGGGTAGTCATTTGATATTTAATATTTTGTAAAAGCTTATTCTATCATTTGATAAGAATCATTTTTTTAGTTTCTAAATAATTATCGGCTGCAATTCTGTAAAAATATATACCTGATGAATATGAAGACGCATCCCATTTAAACTCATAACTGCCAGCCCTTAAGTATTCATTTTCTTCATACAATACTTTCCCAATCATATCAAATATTTCAAACCTAATATTAGTCGCTTTTGGAATATCTACTTTTACTGTTGTGACAGGATTAAAAGGATTTGGATAGTTTTGAGAAATTCCAAAAGAATTCGGCACATTAGCACCCAAGTTTGATAATCCGCTTAATATCATTGAAGTATCTCCATAAACAATGCCGTTTAGTACGCATCCTCTCAATGTTTCAGAACTGC
>CAZQYL010000393.1:0-2456 GCA_964597425.1 uncultured Ignavibacteriales bacterium
AATTGCAATTAGAAACAGAAAAGACGGGTTTATAGCCCGTCTTTTTTAGTTTACTTTGTTTAACTCAAATGATATAATTTATGAAACTTTTCTATCCCAGTACCTGTGGTGAGCAACACCCTTTATGAATTCTTCAGTACCTTTATCGATTAAAACGCCCTCCGTAAAAAGCTGTTTATCGTTTCCATCTTTATGGAATTTTGTAATGACATCTGTCTGTTTCAAAAGCTCAATTGCCTCCTTATTCACGCCAATTGGCTTAAAGTGTTTATAAGACTGATTAATGAATTCCGCAGCTTCGGGTATAGTAAGCAGTGTTTCAATACTTTTTTGGCCGCCGGGAACGTAAACAGCATCAAAGAGAACCGATGAGGCCGTTAAGAAACTCTCATCTGCTTTGATCTGGTTTCCGCTTTTGCTTACAATATTGCCAAGATGCGGCGCAATCAGCACAGGCAAGGCTTTCGCTTTCTTCAATGAAGAAGTTATGGAATTGTATGACTTGTCATCTACGCCACCCGATGCCAAAACAGCAACTCTTCTGGTGTCTGGTTTTTTGATCGTATTTTTCATACTTAGCGCAGAAGAACTATCAATACCCTGCTCAACCGAAATCGGCTGAAAATCCCTTGGATTGCCATCTGCAGGAATACTATGATTAAGGGGAAATTCAGGTTTTGGTACTTCAATTCCTAATCCCTCCGCTACTTTTTCTGCAAGTGTGATTTCAACCTGTGATAACAGGCCCAGCATTCTGCTGCGGATAGCAGGAGTTTTTACTTTTCCCAATTCAAAAGTAAGGGCCTTTATCAAATGTTCCTTTTCAGGTTGTGACTGACTGTTGAAAAAGAGCTTTGCCTGGCTGAAATGATCAAAGAAACTCTTGCTTCTTTCCCTTATCTTATTTGCATCAATACGTTCTGTGTAAGATGTAAAGCCGCCATCCACAGCTTTGGCCTGGAACGGACAGCCGCCGCCAAGTGTATTTGGTTCGTAACTGGTTTTATCAGTGACTATGGTTTGGCGCATATGCCCATCTCTTTGGTTGTTATGAACAGGAGTTATGGACCTGTTAATGGGTATTTCATGAAAGTTGGGGCTGCCAAGCCGGGAAAGTTGTGTATCGGTATATGAAAACAACCTGCCCTGAAGAAGCGGGTCATTGGTAAAATCGATTCCGGGCACGATGTGCCCAGGGTGAAACGCAACCTGTTCGGTTTCAGCAAAGAAATTATCCGGGTTCCGGTTAAGTGTTAACTTACCTATTATTTTAACAGGAACAATCTCTTCAGGAATTAACTTGGTAGGATCAAGGAGATCAAAATTAAATCCGAATTCATTTTTTTCTTCAACAATCTGAACTCCCAGTTCCCATTCAGGAAAATTCCCGCTTGCTATATTTTCATACAGGTCTCTTCTGTGAAAATCAGGATCTTTACCTGATATTATCTGCGCTTCATCCCAAACTACTGAATGAACACCCAGCAAAGGTTTCCAGTGAAACTTTACAAACACAGACTTGTTCTTTTCATTTATGAATCTGAATGTATGTACTCCAAACCCTTCCATCATTCTGAAACTTCTTGGGATCGCCCTATCAGACATAACCCACATTATCATATGCATTGATTCAGGCATAAGCGAAATAAAATCCCAGAATGTATCATGCGCCGATGCTGCCTGAGGTATTTCGTTATCAGGTTCAGGTTTTACTGCATGTACAAGGTCAGGAAATTTTATTGCATCCTGGATAAAAAATACAGGCATATTATTCCCTACCAGGTCATAAATACCATCATTTGTATAGAATTTTACAGAGAAACCCCTTACATCCCTTGCCAGATCAGTTGAACCTCTCGAGCCGGCAACAGTTGAAAATCTTACAAAGACTGGTGTTTTTACTTTTGGATCCTGTAAAAATCCAGCCTTGGTATATTTTTGCATGGAATCATAAACCTGAAAATAACCATGTGCGGCGGAGCCTCGGGCATGCACTATTCTTTCTGGGATTCGTTCGTGATCAAAATGAGTGATCTTTTCCCTTAGAATAAAATCTTCAAGCAGAGTGGAACCCCGATTACCCGCTTTCAGGGAATTTTGGTTATCGTTGATCTTCAGACTCTGGTTGGTGGTAAGGAATTTATCTTTGCCTGTTGATGAATTCTTCTCCAGGTCAATATTCTTTTTTGCTTCAGTGCGTGCAACTTTCTGTTTCTTCATGTTATTATATAGTGTTTAGTAAATTAAGATAATGTGACAGAAAAAAATATGGCAGGTCCATATTGATATACTGTGATTATATATAACATCTCTATGCGCACGATTGTTCTGAAAATATGATCTTTAAACAAATTGCCCCTTATTAGGTATTCCGGGCTTAGTTCATCATCTCAGGAAACATTTACCTGGCAGTATACCCGCCATCAATTACAAGTTCACTGCCGGTTATGAATTTC
>CAZQYL010000394.1:0-2455 GCA_964597425.1 uncultured Ignavibacteriales bacterium
GCCATAAGCGGGCTTAGTGATCACCTTAATAGCCCCCAAGTAATCGAATTCCTTAACCGAAATTTATTTAACACCCCGAGAAGCACTCAGGGGGTGGTTTTGGGTCTGCTTGAGAAGGCAAAAGAGCCATCATCTTTGCCATATTTGACCAAACTAATGGAGTCATCTAATGATGTTAGATTCAAAGAACGGATCAATAAGGTAATTCAAGCATATAATTAACATAAACTTAAGCCCCCTTATGTGGTGCTTTCCCTGCCTTGAAACTCTCCGGAAAAATCGGCATATTTGTAGTCTTTCCACGAAATTTTTGAACAAAAACCGGAGTGGATTTTGAACTAACGCTCCAGCCGCTAAAAGAATGCGGTTTGGGGATTCTATTAATTAAATTTATTTTTAACGGAGATTCCAATAAACGATGACTTCACCAAACGATACATCCAATGCAAATGGCACGATTGAAGAAGTAAAACCGCCTGTTATCAAAACCAAGGATTTTGTTGCAAAAGATTACAGCGAAGAAGAGTTCAAAAAATATATTGAGCTTTACGAAAAGACCTTTAACGTAATAAAGGAAAACGAAATAGCAAAAGGAAAAGTTGTTGCTATTTCAGGTAATGATGTTTTAATTGATATTGGCTTTAAATCAGACGGCAGGGTTTCAATCGATGAATTCCCCGACCCAGATAATATCAAAATTGGCGATGAAGTTGAGATCTTTGTAGAAAAGATCGAAGACCGTGAAGGACAGCTTGTACTTTCACGTAAACGCGCTGATATTATCCGCAACTGGGAAAAGATCACCGCTGCAAAAGAGAACGATACAGTTATACAGGGTAAATGCGTCCGCAGAATTAAAGGCGGATTTGTTGTTGATCTTGGGGGAATCAATGCATTCCTTCCGGGTTCACAGATAGATACCAAACCTATCCGTGACTACGATGTATACGTAAACAAGATGCTTGATTTCAAGATTCTGAAAATAAATCACCCCAACGAAAATATTATTGTTTCACACAAGGTTCTTATTGAAGAATCAATGTCAGAGCAGAGAGGAAAACTCCTTGCTACGCTTGAATCAGGTCAGGTAATGAGCGCAACCGTAAAAGCTATCACAGATTTCGGTGTGTTTGTTGATCTTGGCGGTGTTGATGGACTTATCCATATCACAGATCTCTCATGGGGCAGAATAAATCACCCCTCAGATGTGGTAAATCTTGATGAAACAATTGAAGTAAAAGTACTTGAGTACGATAAAGAAAAGAAACGTGTTACACTTGGCTTAAAACAGCTGCAGCCGCATCCATGGGAAAATATCGAAGAGAAGCTTAAGATCGGCGATAAAGTTTCAGGTAAGGTTGTATCAATTACAGATTACGGCGCATTTATTGAAATTGAAAAAGGCATCGAAGGCTTAATTCACATTTCAGAAATGTCATGGACACAGCATATCACCAATCCAACCCAGGTTGTTACAATGGGGCAGGTTATTGAAGCTGTTGTACTGAGCCTTGATAAGAACGAAAAGAAACTCTCTCTTGGTATTAAGCAGCTTACACCTAACCCGTGGCAGTCATTACTTGACCGCTTCCCGGTTAATTCAAGACACAAAGGCAAGGTTTGCAACATTACAAACTTCGGCGTATTTGTTGAGCTTGAAGAAGGTGTTGATGGTCTTATTCATATTTCAGATCTTTCATGGACAAAGAAGATATTTAACATTGAAGACTTTGTTAAGTTAGGTGATGAAATTGAAGTGATGATACTTGGTATTGATGTTGAAAACCAGAGGATCGCTTTAGGTCATAAACAGCTTACCGATAATCCATGGGAAAAGCTCACAGATGAGTTCAAACCCGGCACAGAAGCTAAGTGTAAGGTTCTTAAGTCAATTGAAAAAGGCATTATAGTTGAGCTGCCTGCTGTTGTTGACGGATTTATTCCGGCATCACAGCTATCGGTTACACCTGTAAAGAACTTTTCTGAGCTTTACAAAACAGGCGATGACTTCATGGCTGAAGTTATAGAATTCGATAAAGAATCAAAGAAAATAGTACTTTCAGTACTGGAATACCTCAAAGATAAAGATGAAGCTGAAATTGATGCTTATGTAACCAAGTTCAAACTAAAAAAATTCACTTTGGCTGATGTTGTTGACAGGACAAAAACTGCTGTTGATATCAAAGAAGAAGTTGATTTTAAGATAGACGACGTTATGGAAGCAGCAAAGAAGGAAGAAGCTGCACAGTAAATTTGAAGATTAGATAATTCAAATGGTTAATTAACAATAAAAAGCATTCTGCTGTAAAAGGCAGGATGCTTTTTTAGTTTAAACAGGTTTTGCAAAGCGGAAACAAACCGCAAATTGAAATGTTATAATTGAAGATATGGAAAATTCAGATAAATTAAGGGAAGTTATGTTCAAAGCCGCTGATGCGGCAGCTGAAATACAGCT
>CAZQYL010000395.1:0-2454 GCA_964597425.1 uncultured Ignavibacteriales bacterium
ATCAGGTACAGCACCTTTCACAGGAACATTTATACCTTCATCACCATTATCATCATTAAATGGTGTACCGGTTAACGGTTCATGGGTGCTTTCAATTACTGATAATGCAACAGGCGATACCGGCTTATTAAAACCATGGTGCATACAGGTTACATACCAGTCATTGGTAGGCGGAATTCAGACAATTGAAATTCCTAACTATTTCTCACTGGCACAGAACTATCCTAATCCGTTCAACCCAACAACTTCAATAAAATATTCAGTTCCAACAGCTGTTAATGTTTCATTGAAGATATATGACTTACTGGGTAAAGAAGTTGCTACACTTGTAAACGAAATGAAACAGCCAGGTTTCCATACAGCTGATTTCAATGCTTCAAATCTCGCAAGTGGTATCTACTTCTACAGAATTGATGCAGGTGAATTCACATCAGTTAAGAAAATGATGTTAGTAAAATAAGAAAGTTATTTTCCAATCCCGCTAGCGGGACTGGTTAAATAATAATCAGTTTATAAAACAAAAAGGGACTCATGAAAATGAGTCCCTTTTTTTATGCCCAAAACTGTACTTTGTTTACCTTGTTTTATAAGATCGTTTCTTCTCCTGGGAGCAGTTCTATCCCATTATCTTCTTCAGCGCCGTCATATCTTCCGCGGATGTTATCTTAATGTTGAACCTGCTTCCTTCAGAAACCCTGACCTCATATCCTGCAAATTCAACCAATGAAGCTTCATCAGTAAAATCAGTTCTGCTGCCTGCAATTATATATGACCTGCTCAAAACATCATACCTGAAAGCCTGCGGGGTTTGTACCAGCCAAAGTTCATCGCGCGGTACAGTTTCATTGATGATGCTGCCGGAAGTCCTCTTTACCGTATCGGAGACCCTAACTCCTAAAATAACTTCGCCGTACTTCTGTGATGCTTTAATAAGTGAGCTGATATCTTCTTTTGTAACATTCGGGCGTGCCGCGTCATGTATAAGAATGATGTCATCAACGTCACAATTCACCTGTTCAAACGCATTACGGACGGATTCAAACCTTGTTTTGCCGCCTTCAACAAGTGCCCTTAACTTTGTGATCTTATTCTTCGCGGCCACCTGGTGAAGAAGATTAAAATATTCCTTTGAAGCGGATATATAAATACTTTTTACTTCTTTACACTTCTGGAATTTCAGCAGGGAGTGAAGGATAACGGGCTTGCCATGCAGATTAAGGAATTGTTTGGGTTTAGAGCTGCTTCCGGAACCTTTGCTGAACCTTGTTCCTGTGCCGCCGGCGGTTAATATTACATGAACATCTTTTTTCATTTTCATATAAATAAAATACCCCGATAAATTAAAACCGGGGTATTATTTAATAACAGTAACAATTATATGTTCAATTTAAATTAATTAAATGTAAAACATGGAGTCACCATAACTGTAAAAACGGTACTTATCTTTCACGGCCTTTTTATAGGCTTTCATAACCATATCTTTATCAGAAAACGCGCAAACCATCATAACCATTGTCGATTGCGGGTTGTGGAAATTTGTGACAAATTTATCAACAACCTTCAAAGTCTGCGGCGGGTAAATGAACTTATCTGTCCATCCTTTGCCTGAACGGATAAACCTGCCTGCAGTTGTGTTGGCTTCAAGCACTCTTGCAACAGATGTGCCTACTGCGATTATCTTTTTCTTTCCTTCAATAGCGCGGTTAACTTCTTCGGCGGTATAGTCGGGTATTTCAAAGAATTCAGAATCCATCCTGTGTTTGGTAAGATCTTCAACTTCCACATAACGGAACTTACCCAAACCTACATGTAAAGTAACGGGAAGCAGGTTGATACCCTTTTTCTCGATCTTTCTCAGGAGTTCTTTTGAAAAATGCAGACCTGCTGAAGGTGCAGCAACTGAGCCGATATTTTCGGCAAAAACTGACTGGTAATTTTCCCTGTCAGAATCAGTCGGTTCGCGTTTAATGTACTCGGGTAACGGGGTCTTTCCAAGCTTATCGATATACTTCTGAAAATCACCGCGATAGTTGAATCGTACAATTCTGCCTCTTGAGGTAGTATTATCAATAACTTCGCAATATAGATTTTTAGTGATAAATATGCGGTTACCTATTCTGACCTTTCTTGCCGGGTCAACCAGTACGTCCCAGATATTTTCTTCCTGGCTAAGCTGCCTTAAAAGAAACACTTCTATCTTGGCATTGGTTTTTTCCTTTGTACCGAACAATTTGGCTGCAAAAACCTTGGAATCGTTCAGAACAAGACAGTCGCCTTCATCCATGTAATCGATAATATCTTTGAACTTCTTATTTTCCAGTTCTTTGGTTTTCCTGTTTATCACCATCATCTTGGCATCATCTCTGGGCAGTTTTGGGTGCTGCGCCACCAGGGTTTTGGGAATGGAAAATTTAAAATCAGTTGATTTCATTTATGCTTTCTATATATACGTAA
>CAZQYL010000396.1:0-2444 GCA_964597425.1 uncultured Ignavibacteriales bacterium
CCCCAGCCAACATCACCTGAGCCGGTGAAGCTGATAAGCTTTATCCTGCTATCGGAAATATGTGTATCCATTTTACTGCCGGAAATTGGAAGTATGTTGAGAGGGATCGAAGTAATCCCAAGCTCTTTACATGCATCAAAAACTATCCTGCCAAGCGCAATTGCTGTGAGCATTGAGCTGGAGGAGGGCTTGATCAGTATCACATTTCCCGAAGCAAGTGCCGGGGATATTTTGTGCGCCGCTAGATTTACCGGAAAGTTCCATGGGGTAATGCCAAGTATCAAACCTATAGGGAATCTCCTTACAATGCCTGTTTTATTTTCTGAACCGGGAAGTAAATCCAATGGCAGCACTTCGCCGTAAATGCGTGAGCATTCTTCTGCGCCAAGCCTGAATGTGAAAACTGCCCTGTCAACTTCAATCATTGAAAATTTTATGGGCTTTCCTGTTTCATCGGTTATGAGTCTGGCAAGCTCGTTTTTTTGAACTTTTACCCTGTTGGAAACATTATACAGCAATTCCTGTTTTTTATAAGTTGGCAGACTTGCATAATCTTTTGCAATAGATGTTAGATATTCTGCAGAAGCATTGAATTCGGCTTCGCCGGCAATATAAACTTCTCCAACGGTTTTATTTGTGTAGGGATTTACTACCGGTTTTACTTCACTTGTAGAAATGAATTCATCACCAATTAATATTTTTTCTGGCATAATGTAGTTGATTAATATACAAATTTAGCTAAATATTGATAGGGTTAAAAGAGAAAAAGTGTTAGTTTTATTTGTATCCCGAAACGCCGTTTATGCTGAAGGCGAATCAGCGATTTGGCATACAATATAGTATATAAAAAAAGAGTGACTGAATATTCAATCACTCTTAAAATCTTGATGAGATCCTTCTCTCCTGCCTTCGGCAGTCGCTCAGGATAAATGAATTACAGTTGCTTTGAATCGCTTGATTTTTTGTTTTTGCTTGGGCATTCCTTATTTACATCACCGGAATTTTTGCCGTCTTTATCACAGCCTGATTTGCCTGAGCAATCCATATTCTTTTCTTTTAATGAGGCAGCGATATTCTCTTCGCTGGTTTCACCTGCTGAGTACATTATTGTAACGCTTGTCATTTTTGATACATTGCAGGTTGAACCGAAACTAACTTCTTTTACGCCTGCTAAACTTAAAATATTCTTCTGGAGATCCGCTTTTGAATCATCGCAGGTAACTTTATCTGTAACAAACTGGTAGCTTGAATATTCGCCGCCGGCTTTAATGTTGTTATCGCCGCATTTTGATTTATCGCAGCTTGATTTATCACATCCTGATTTATCGCCAGATGTTTCTGTAGCCGCTGTTTTATCGCAGCCTGTTTTGCCTGCATTTTGAGTGCACTCTTTGCTGCAATCTTTGCCGTCTTTATCGTTAGCTATTAAATAAGACTGATTGAGATACAGGAAACCGAAAGCAAAAATTACAACAATTGCCGCTGCTCCGAGAAATTTTTTGTTCATAGCTTTAAATTTTAGGTTTATGTTATGGATTACTAAGGCAAAGATAGAGATTTTTTGTTGTTAATCCAACAGGTAAAAATGACAAATTTCATAAGTACAGTTAAAACCTAATCTTAATCATATTATTTTAGGGCTATTTTAGCTATTTTTGTGATGTAAATTTATGAATTATACCCGTAAGGAAATTTGGAATCATTATGAAAGAATTCAAGAATAGAAAAGAAAAATTTGTTACAGATTCAGGCATCGAGATCCCGGCATTTATTGACCAAAATACAGAAGAATATAAAACTAAGTTAGGTGACCCGGGTTCATATCCCTTCACCCGCGGCGTACATGAGCAAATGTACCGCAGCAGGTTCTGGACAATGAGGCAGTATGCCGGATTCGGCTCCGCCGAAGAATCGAACAAGCGCTATAAATTTTTGCTTGAGCAGGGCACTACCGGACTCAGCATAGCATTTGATCTGCCTACGCAAATTGGCTATGATAGCGACGAACCCATCGCCGAAGGCGAAATTGGAAAAGTAGGAGTTGCAATTGATACGCTCAAAGATATGGAAATACTCTTTGACGGCATAACGCTTGATAAGATCACTACTTCAATGACAATTAACGCAACAGCAGCTGTGCTGCTTTGCATGTATGTCGCAATCGCCAAAAAACAGGGTGCTGACCTTAAAAAGATAAGCGGTACTATACAGAACGATGTATTGAAAGAATATATCGCAAGGGGAACGTACATTTATCCTCCCAAACATTCGATGAGACTAATCACGGATATATTCGCATGGTGCAACCAGAACCTTCCCAGCTGGAATACTATTTCTATCAGCGGGTACCATATCCGCGAAGCGGGAAGTAATGCTATTCAGGAAGTTGCATTCACTTTGGCTGATGCGATCGCTTATATTGAATCAGCACAAAAAGCGGGACT
>CAZQYL010000397.1:0-2441 GCA_964597425.1 uncultured Ignavibacteriales bacterium
AGCGGTGCATCATGCCCTGATGCGATACTTGATGAAGTGCTTCAGAAGATAGTTTCATATTATCCCGGTGCTTCTCCAATTGAAGAAGCGCTGATGCCTTTTAAAATAGAAATCCTAAATTAAGAATACAAGCAGTAGTTATTCAATTTCGCTGTTAAGCAGTACATAATGCACATGATCTTCCCATACACCGTTAATATTCAGATATTTCTTTGATATTCCCTCGTAAATAAATCCAGCTTTTTCTATGGCTTTGATAGAGGCAATGTTGCGCGGAATGATGTTGGCTTCAATTCTGTGGAGCCTTTTTTCTGTGAACATATATTTACTTCCTGCTATAATTGCTTCTGATGCGTAACCCTTGTTAAGCTCATCTTCATCAATACGGTATCCCAGGTAACATGATTTGAACGGACCCATTACAATATTCGAAAATACCACTGACCCAATCATCCTTTTTGCATCTGATTTCAAGTATACCCCAAATTGCACCAAAATACCTTTTAATACATCTGATTCTATTTGAATTATATTTTTCCTGTGGTAATCCGGATTAAAATAATCTGCTGGATAAGTGGGGCTCCACGGTTTAAAAAAATCAGCATTGCGGGTTCTGAAATGAAATAGTTCATCAGCGACTTCAGTTGTCAGTGATCTCAATATCAATCTTTCTGATTCAGTATAAGGAAGTTCCATGTTATTTATTGAATTTCACGATCTGCTTTATGGAAAGTATATGCATCAGATATGCAAACGGAACAATGAACGCAGGCAGCCAAACGAAAGGGAAGTATGCAACAATTGTATTTGGCGGTTCATTGAAGAATTGCCTTAATGGTCCTGGTGTGGATAAAAATGCGACAAGGAAAATATTAGTTACCAAGAGCAGTCCCGCAAAATTCCACAGTACTGCCACAATTCGCGGCCACTTATTCTGACTTAAAGAATAATACGCAACCAGCGGAGCACTTAAGCCAATCAAGATATCATAATTCAATCCTTCAAATGTCATTTGTACAGGGATGATATTTTTGGCAAAGAGCATCCAGAGGAATATCTCAACAAGTATCCTGAACGATTGAATATATACCAGCCATGAAGAAGGAATCTCCCGGATCAATGCATTGACGCGGGTTGAGCTGCTTAAGTAGCTTATTGCAAGTACCGGAGGAAGAACGATCAGCATTAATTTCGGTGGAGTTGAAGTAAAATCAAACAAAGTACCGTTGAATGCGATCAATGCAGAAGTTATAAGCCAGCCTGTTATTATGACTGCTGTAACAATGTAATATTTCTTTTGCTTTACGGCAGGTGCGTTCATTGATGAAAGAGCATACTTCAATGAATAAAAAACAAATGCAATGATTATCAACACTGTAAGAAATAGCAAAGCATTAATGTAGAAGGGTACGTTCGGATTCATATTGCTTCAGGAATATCGTTTACTGAAAAATACACCGGTAATCCCTTGCTTTCAATGATCTTGCGTTCATGGTTGGCCCCTGGTGAGGAGCCGATAACAAGTATCGCATCACAGCGCTCAATAACAGCAAAGGAAATATCAGAGATAACCTGTCTGCGGTCAAACTCAGGGAGCTCATCTGCAACATACAGAGATGCATTCACACCAATAACAGGAATATGCCCTTTTTTGTAAACAGCGGCAGCGGCAATATTCATTGCCTGAAGGTTCCTCGCTTTTTCTTCATCAGTGTTAGCGTTATACGGACCCGCAACAACTATCAGCATATTATTCCTTTTGCGAGCAATCTTGTTAATAATTCAATTTTTTAAACTCTTCTTCCGTGAAGTCTTTCAGGGTTCTGAACCTGATATCGGCAATTGCGAATTTAGGATTGTAGAAATTTGTTTTTTCAGGATATGCAGCAGTCTTCATCCTTGCGGCTATTGCTGAAATTACCCCGTTAAATGAATCTTCTATGGCAAGGCAATCCTGCGGAGCAACACCCAGCATTTTTGCTGTAGATAGATATATAGCAGGGTGCGGTTTGCCATACTCTTCATACTCAGCAGAGTGGATAACTTTGAAATACTTCGAAATATCAAATTTATTCATTACCGCATCAATTATCTTCTTATCGCTTGAAGAAGCAATTGCCATTGGCAGTTCCTTTGCTGCGAACATTTCCAGTAATTCTGTAACACCCGCGTTCATTACTCCCTTTTGCTTTATAAGCGCGATCAGCGAATCAACAATTTCAGCACCGACTTTTTCAAAAGGATTTTCCTTTAAGTCCCATGGATATTTTTCATGCCATAGCTTTACAACATCAACAAGGCGCATGCCTGTTGTTGTTTCGCACATATCTTCGGTCAATGGCACGCCTAAGGAATTAAATATTTTTATTTCCGCTTCTTTCCAGAACGGCTCTGAATCAAGTATAACGCCGTCCATATCAAAAATTACTGCTTTTATCATA
>CAZQYL010000398.1:0-2432 GCA_964597425.1 uncultured Ignavibacteriales bacterium
AGTGTTTCGAAATCTTTATCGTTATGAAACCTGCCAATTGCAAGAATCACAAAATAATTACTATGCTCTCTTGCGCGCGGCGAAATTATTTCCAGTTCGTGTATCTCGTCTGTATCGGTAAAGTTATTTATGACCGCAACTTTTTTACTGCTTAGCCTGAATTTTTTCAGCAGCATTTCTTCAACTGAGTTACTGACCGCGATAATACGGTCTGAACGGTATTCAATGTTATATTTCCGTTTCACTAAGCTTAAAGAGGTGAACACCGATACAGGTTTATTCTTCTTTATCCTGTTAATTGCCTGCAGTGCAAGCATTTCAGCAAGCCGGTGATGTGTATGGACCACACGTATATCATTTTCAACTATATATTGCTTAATGCGTGAAATGTTCCCGGCTATGGAAATGGGATTTTTTGATTTGAGGCCCTTTAAAATCCGGTAGTTTATTCCTGATTCTTCCAGCCGCTCAATTGAATCGCCGCCGTTTGTTATTACATGTACTTTATGCTTTTTGCCAAGATATTTTGAAAGCAGGTAAACGTAATAAGACCTTCCGCAGGCGTAATTAAAATCGGGAGTAATATGCAGTATATTCAATTTCAATTTATATCAATATATCTTTCTGAAACCCAGTTCCCCGGCTACAAAACACTCTATATCTGAGGACAATATCACAAGATTAAGTTTTATCGGTTTATCAACTGTATTGAATTCTGTGAATTCTACAGCTATGTCTTTGTTCCTGAAACCCGTTCTTATGCGTTCACTATTGTAACCTTCAATATAAAAAAACTGTTTTGGCGCAATGCACTTTATTTCAAATTCTGTTGATGAAATACTCTTAACTTCAAACTCAGCCCCAATAGAACTTTCCTGGAAAGCCGCTGATTGTATTACATCGTTGATGGTATCATTAATAATGTATTGCCGGTTTTTCCAGAAATTATATGACCCTGTCATTTTATCGAACATAAGGGTCTGCTTGTAGCGCCCGGGGTTTCCTATTAGGACCATTCTTTTCTGAGGGTTGTGTTCTGCTGCAATCAGTTTATCTACATTTACAAGTGCCATGCTGTACGAAGTATTCCAGTCCATAACAGTGCCTCCTGACCATAATGACCAGAAAAGAACCGCGATAGTAAACGAAACCTTCAGTACTTTTCTGTTCAGCTTCAGGCTTAGTCTGCGCTGCTGGCTGTATATGTACATCACGAAAATACAAATGATAACAAAAGGCAGCAGGATCATTTGGGGTCTGATATAACCGACAATTGCATATGGTGTGATAAGCACAAAGAAAAATGCTGCTAACTGGCCAATTATCCTGTAAATATCTGTCCTTACGGCAGACCACAGCAAATAAAAACCCGAGCCGTACAACACAAGCAGATAAAGAAGGATAAGTTTATTATCATTACGAAGCTGGAAATTGAGAGTTATAAAATCCATTGGAATAGATAGCGCTATTAGAGCTCTTGCGAATACTCCCGGGGCATTGCTTAACGGAAATGCCTGGTAGAGCGTTGCTATCTCTGTCATATTGTTTCCCAGCACAAGGATCCTGAAAATGAAATATGAAGTAAGTATAACAGCAAAAGATATCACAAGAGGGAGTGTTTGTTTTATACCCGGCTTACCCTTCCTGAAATATTCAATAAGGAAAATTACTGCAGGAAAAGTTATTGCAAGCTCCTTGGTAAACAACGCGATAAGGAAAGTGAAAATAGAAATATAGAAAAACATTTTTTTACCTGAGTCGCTGTAGAGCAGAAAAAGAAGTACAGATACAACATAGAAAAAGCAGCAAATAAGATCAACCCTTGCCGCCATCCAGCAGATATTATTGATATTGTTTGGGTACAATAAGATTGCAGCCGAGCTTACAAGCGATACTGAAGCCCTTTTGGTTAGGTAAAATACAGTTAACCCTGCAGTGAATGCAATAAACATTAATAGCACAAGGTTCTGGACCCTGAACCAAAGGAAATTATCAGGAGAAAATCCAAGCCATGAACTGATGTTGACGCTTTTTTCCAGTGAAAGATAGTAAACCGGCCTGATATGAAAAGCATTTGTGAATGGCAGTGCCCCTGTGAGTTTTTGGTAGAAAGTCGAATTAAGGGCGTCGTATATGTTCAGGTAATCATCCGATAACAGCCCGATATTGTAAAATCCAAGGAAATGCAGCAATGCTGCGTATACAGCATACATTCCAACTGAATAATAAATGAATTTCCGGGATTCTTTCAAATTGATCTTTTCTTAAAATAAACTCGATATTCAAAAAAACTTACTTACCAGCTTGATCCAGCAGCGAGGTCAGTTCCTTTTTGTAAAAACTCTTGTTCTTTAAAAAGCTTTTTAGCCTGTACTTAAAATGTGAATTTATAAACTTAAAGAAATATTTATCAGGTAAAAATGTAGTAAAAT
>CAZQYL010000399.1:0-2430 GCA_964597425.1 uncultured Ignavibacteriales bacterium
ATAATGGCGTGATCTTAAGAAGTTCGGGGTCAGATTCAATAAATTTCTTACCTGTAAACAGCGGGACGACACAGGATATAAATAGTGCAGATATTCGCTCTGGGGGCTTCAGTGCTTTTGCAGTCGGCAACAATGGAACGATAGTAAGATCTACTAATAGCGGATTGAATTGGTCCGTGATAACATCAGGATCAACAGCAAATCTAAATGCAGTACGATTTGGTTACGGTGGAAATCATTTTGCTGTTGGAGATAACGGCACTATTTTAAAAAGTTCTAACCTTGGTCAAAATTGGTCATCTATTTCAAGTACCACCACAAGAACACTTAATGTTGTATCTTCGCACTCAAATAGTATTGAGTTTGTGGTTGCTGCCGGAGAAAAGGGAACAATTTTAAGAAGCACTAATTTCGGGCTAAGCTGGATCAATGTGAGCCTAACAGATACAAGCGTTAACTTTTACAGCATAAATCCCGCTGCTGTTGGAATATCAGTGATCACACCTTTTTATCTCTGCGGGTCACAAGGCAGAATTTACAAATCTACTAACTTTGGCGCAACGTGGGTTTTAAAAAACAGCGGAACAACAAACACTCTTCGCTCGATATATTTTTCAACCGATGACAGCGGGGCTGTTACAGGCGATAATGGAACTGTCAGGATGACAACCAACGGAGGAGATACGTGGTTTACCGATCCGTATTTTGTTTCTGCAACCGGTTCAATAACTTCCATTTCCAAAATGCCGCGTACATCCAAAACAGTAACGGCTCTTTCTGATAATAACACACTTCTGGTCGCATCAGAAGACAGTCTTACTGTAATTCTCGGAATTCAAACCATAAGCACTGAGATTCCAAAAACTTTTTCACTATCTCAAAATTACCCGAATCCATTTAACCCGAAAACAAATATTAATATGGAGCTTCATAAATCCGGTTTCGTAAAACTTGCAATTTATGATGTTTCAGGCAAAGAAATGGAAACTGTAATCTCGCAATATCTTAAAGCAGGAACTTATAAAATTGACTGGGATGGCAGCAGATATTCAAGCGGTATATACTTCTATAAGATCATTACTGATGAATTCATTCAAACAAAAAAAATGGTACTGGTAAAATGAAAAAATTTATATTTCTGTTTGTAATTGCTCATTGCACATTGTTGATTGATAATTGCATTTCTCAATGGCAGCCTGATACCAGGCTTACTAATGCGGCTGGATTTTCAACTAATTCAGATCTTTCTTCAAGCGGTGCTAACCTGCATGCCGTTTGGCAGGATACCAGGGATGGAAACAGTGAGATCTTTTACAAAAGATCAACAAATGAAGGTCTATCATGGGAAGGGGATATTCAGCTTACTGATATTGCCGGCAGCAAGTCACTCCCTACCGTTTCAGCAGAGGGTTCAAATATCCACGTTACATGGCAGGATAACAGGAACGGCAATTTTGAGATATATTATAAACGTTCCACAAACAATGGTGTAAACTGGGATAGTGACCTACGGCTTACAAATAACACCGCAGTTTCAGGTAACTCTGTTGTTTCAGCAGCGGGTACATTTGTTAACGTAATTTGGCGTGATACACGAAGCGGGAACTATGAAATTTTTTATAAACGCTCTACTGATAACGGGAATTCATGGTCAGCAGATACTATGCTTACTCAGCATACAACAGGCTTAGCTTCAAGTATCTCGTTAGCATCAACCGGAACGAATCTCCACATTGCCTGGTCAGATAGCCGTCATAATGATGACTATGAAATCTATTACAAACGTTCAACAAACGGTGGTGTTAGCTGGGGTACTGATACGCGTTTAACAAACAGTGTTTCAATTTCTGAATCGCCTTCAATTACCTCCAATTCTTCCGAAGTGCATGTAGTCTGGACAGATCTTAGGGATACAGCAATTAGTGAAGTATATTACAAACGTTCCGGTGATAATGGCAACAACTGGAGTGCTGATACAAGGTTAACGGTTTATGCGAATGCAATGAATCCGGCAATTTTGCTTTCAGGGTCAATTGTACATATTACCTGGCATACAGTTTCGGGATCGGAAATTTTTTACAATCGCTCACTGAACAGCGGAAACAGCTGGGAAACCGGCGCTCAGATATCAAGTTCCCTCAGTGGAGCATATCAGCCAAATATAACAGTAACGGGCACTAAAGTTCACATTATATGGCATGATGTACGTAATGGCAGCACGAATTCTGAAATTTATTATGATTTCAATCCAGCCGGCAATACTATCGGAATTTCTACTATTAACACTGAAGTTCCCGGTGCATTTTCACTTTCACAAAACTATCCAAATCCATTTAATCCGGTTACAAATATCAAATTTCAGTTACCAAATGCAGGATTTGTAAAACTCACAGTTTTTGACGTGCTGGGAAGAGAAGTTGAAACACTGGT
>CAZQYL010000400.1:0-2410 GCA_964597425.1 uncultured Ignavibacteriales bacterium
TCTTGCTTCAACATAATAAAGATCGTTTCCTTTTGAAGCTATGAATGAAAGAACTCCGTCTTTCACAACAGCATCGGTATAACCTGAAAAAGTATCGCCCAGTTTTTTGTTGTTAACATATAATGTATAATCATATATGTATGAACCTTTATCTCTCATATTGCCGGCAAAATAGACCAGCTTACCGTTCACATATTTAAGATCGCTGATGTTATCAAAACTATCGCTTTCGGTATTGTTGGTGTACACTTTATATATGTAAGTGTAGTTCTTTTTATCTATCAGGTCACCAGCCAGGTAAGCATAGCCGCCTTTTCCATCAGTTAATATGATGGAATTACTCTTCCAGTCAGCGGTGTTAACCGTATTGTAGGGACCGAATTCTTCATCATCAATTACAACATAGCTCTTGTCGGGAATGTTCTTATCGTAATTGCCGTACTTCACGCCTATATACGCTATTTTCCCGTTCGGCATGTACTTAGCTTCGCTGATGTAATCATATAACCCGGAAATTACTTCGTTGTTGTTCATTACAAAGTACTTATTATTCTTATCTGCAGCAACAAACATAAGCTCACCTTTACTGCTGAAAACAGGGCTGCTGATAGAGGAATATTCTTTTCCTTTTTTTCCGTCAATTACAAGGTTGCTGAACCATACAGAAGAACCGTCTTTAGCTGTTTTTTCACCCGAGGCAATATAATAAAGCTTTCCCTGTGGTGTAAATGCGTAATTATAAATACTGCCTTCTACTGTATTTATCGCGTCTGCTCCGCGCATAAGTGTGGAGCGGTATTTGTATTCCGCTGTGGAATCCTGTCCCACATAAAGCGGGTTTCCATCACTGTCAAAATCTATCGGGCCGTATATCCAGTCAAATGATTTATACTCTTTATCGCCATTTACAACAAAAGTGTTTCCCCTTGTTTCATAAAACTTGCCCTGTGATTTTGCTATATAGCATGGCTCATCCTTTGGGCTGAACTTCAGGTCGTACCACGTAATATCACTGTAATGTTTCTGTTCTGTATCGCCTATAACCAGAAATGTTTCATTGGCAAGTGTGGCAATGTAATAGATGCTTCCGCTTTTGGTGAATCCAACGTAACCTACAGGTTCACCTTCTGAATAGCCGTCAGGCGTATAAGCAAGCCTGATATCATCATACGCTTTACTTTTTGTCAATTGTCCTGAACTTGTTTCATAACGCATCATGTAATTCTTATCGCCATCTTTTGCGGCATAGTAAAGAACGTTATCCTTCATCACCCAGCCATCGGCAATATAATCGTATTCTGCAATTACCTCGTTATTCTTAAGCACTGAATACTTGTATATTGTATCAGTGATATTTTCACTGCCAATTATGTATGAATTGCCAGCTGCATCAAACAATGCATTGTAGGTCATAGCATAATTGAATTGTTTCGAGCTGCCCTTTGGGGTAATGATAGTAAATTTTGTACTTGTGGTATCATATGCGGCGTAAGCCCATCCGCCTGTCGCAGCGTCATATTTGAGCGAGTATGCGTCAACCTGTCCGTTGATCGCCGGGATGCCGGTTATCAGCTTCTGGTTAATTGTCTGTGAATTGATTGAAACAGTAAAACTAAATAAAGCAACAAGCAGTAAAACTGTACTTCTTTTCATATATTTATGTAAATTTAATGTTTTAGTTATACAAAGATACTTAAAGAATATTCATCCGCCAATCTAATAAACATGAATTTGCATGGAAAAATAGCGGCATTTGTTTTTGATCAGTTCAGAAAATCTAAGCCCGATAAATGATTGTTTTTGTAATGTTTGCCAAAAATAAAAAGCGGCAGGTCCATTATCCTGCCGCCAGTAACTTGCACTAATTTTGAAACTGAAGACAATATCTCTTTATTGGTCTTTCAGCATCCTTACATACCCTGAAGCAATAATATCACCGTTTTTCTTTACCGCGCTTACTTTATATTTACCCGGCTCAGGGAAGAACATATCAGCAAAGAAAATATAATCCCAGTTTGCCTCAACATCAAACGGCTCTTTAGTAACATTATCTCTGATGCCCGCAACATCCTTTTCTATATGAATGAATATTTCAACTACACCAACCGGTTTTTTAGTGCGAAGCATCACGGTTATTGTGCCGCCCTTTTCAGGCAGGTAGAATTCATTGGCGTTGCCAATTTCTTTGCCGTCTTTATATTCTTCGCAGAAATACAGCGTATCATTGCGCAGACCCTGCGCAAACACAGAATTTGAACTGATAACTACAGCCCCAAACAACAGGATCAACAGAGATAGTTTATAGTTAATTTTCATTTTTATTTTAATATTTATTGGAAGTGGACTGCTTACTTGCCAAACATAGCGGTTTATTCAAATTATTTCAAGCCTATGAATTTTAGGTAATTGA
>CAZQYL010000401.1:0-2396 GCA_964597425.1 uncultured Ignavibacteriales bacterium
AACAGATGGCGCAGATGCAGAAGCTTGCAATGGAGCAGCAGCAGATAAAAGACGGGGTTAACCAGCTGAATGAGGAGTTCAAGAAACAGCAGGAGTCGGAAGGCAAAAAACTGCTTGGAAATCTTGACCAGGTACAAAAAGATATGCAGGAGATCATAAAGGACCTTCAGGAAAACAATGTTACCCCTGAAACCAAAAAGCGCCAGGAAAAAATTCTCTCGCGTATGCTTGATTTCCAGCTTTCAACCCGTGAAAAAGATTTTGAACAGAAACGTGAATCACGCCCCGGGAAAAATTTCGACAGGTCCTCCCCTCCGGAAATAGTTATATCAAAACCGAACATAATCAACGGAGTTAACCAGGATGCACTTGAGCTGCAGAAAGAGAATTACACAGAAGATTATGAAATATTGATCCAGAAGTATCTTGAAAAGATTAAATCATTAAACCGTTAAGTTTTTAACAATTTCCTTGTTATCACCCATTTACAGTATTCAAAATCCCTTTTTTGGCTTATTTTTGCTGTTTTCTCAACGCAATCCTAACAATTTCCTCACGGTTAATTAATCCTAAAATCCGTATATTTGTATAATCAATAAACATATATCTTATAATTAAAGGAGATGAATTCATGAGAAGAACATTACTTCTTATAGTGGCTTTTTTGTCACTGGTAATAGCAGAGAAGGCTTCCGGCCAGGTTTTGATGGATGAGAATTTTAATTACACCGCAGGTGATTCAATTGGCGCACATGGCTGGGTTTGGAATACCGGAACAACCAATACAATTTTAGTTGCAACACCCGGTTTAACATACGCCGGTTACCCGCTTTCAGGCATTGGAAATTCCTGCAGGATTAAGAATAACGGAAATGATGCATACAAGCAGACAGATTCAACATTGACAGGAAGTGTTTATGTTTCATTTATGGTAAATTTTGATTCAGTACAGGCAAATGGCGGCGATTACTTTTTTGCGCTTCTTCCAAACAGTTCAGCATCTAATTATACTGCCAGACTTTATGCAAAAGACACGTTAGGCGGTGTTTATATTGGTATTGCTAAAGGTACTATAGCAACAAACCCACTATCATGGTCAACAACTACATACGCCAAGAATACAACATATCTTATAGTAGTAAAATATACTTTCTTAACAGGCACAACTTCTGATGATGAAATAAGAATGTATATTTTTGCTTCAGGAATACCTGGAACAGAACCCGGGTCACCGACTGTAGGACCTGTTACAGGTGCATCCACAGATGCTCCGAATATCAGCAGAGTTGCTTTGAGACAGGGAAGCAATACACTTGCTCCAACATTGAACATTGATGGTATCCGTGTAGCAAGATCATGGGGCAATCTGGTTGGAATTACACCAATTACAGAAGTTGCTGAAAACTTTTCACTTTCACAGAACTATCCTAATCCGTTCAATCCTTCAACAAAGATAAACTTCTCAATTCCTGAAAGAAGCTTTGTTACACTGAAGGTTTACGATATGCTTGGCAAAGAAGTTATGGAACTTGCAAACAATAATTTCTCAGCAGGCACATATGCTGTTGATATGAACGCTAATGGCTTAAGCACAGGAATTTACCTGTACAGCATTGAAGCAAGAACCGAAAGCGGAAATATTTTAAAAGATACAAAAAAGCTTACACTTGTAAAATAATATTTTTTGTAATTTTAGTTTTATCAAAGGGACTCTAAAGAGTCCCTTTTTTATTTATAACCTGAAACCTGCATTGGGTATTAAATTGTTTTTACATTAAAATTATATTAAAATGTAACAGCAATTACAACATTTTTGAGAGAACTAATATTACAGTTATGAACAAGATAATTCTTCTGTTTGTTATTTCATCCGTACTTTTTGCCGCACCATCCAACGGCCAGCAATTAAACCCGGAGCTGCCCCAGATCCAAACTCAATTTCTGCAATCAGGCGCTCAGTTGCAAAGCAGATCAGTAATACTGAACCCGCCGCAGGGTATCTATTCAGCACCACAGGTGATACCACAGGGTAATCAACTGAATGCTTCAACAATCAGATGGATATGCAGTGATCCGATCGCAATTGGTGATAGATGCGCTTCAAGCGAAAACGGATTATTCCAGGCTACCGGATGGGGTTTGAATACAGAAAGAGTATCATTGTACAATAACACTTCAGCAATTCCTTTGTGGGAATATTCATCAAATCCCAACACTTCAGTAAATTATGTGGCAATATCTGATACGGGAGGATATATTGTAAACGGAAGTTACCATAACATTTACATTTTTAACCGTGCAAACAATACCCCGATATTCAACTTTAACCTGGAAACACAATTGCCTGATACAGGCATAGCGGGACCCGTTGATATAACTTCCCAGGGTGATTTTAT
>CAZQYL010000402.1:0-2390 GCA_964597425.1 uncultured Ignavibacteriales bacterium
GGTAGATGTGCCCGTAGCCAATATAATCCGCGCCGTCTTTTTCGCACTTCTTTGCTTCTGCAAGTGAATGGGCAGTACCACCTATAATTTTATTCCTCCCAAGCAGTTTGCGGGCCTCCTTAATTGAAATATCTTCGTTACCCAGATGCACTCCATCAGCATTCGATACCAGCGCAACATCAACCCTATCGTTGATTAAAAATGTAACTTTATGCTTCCTGCATAATGCGGCTATTTTAATTGCCGTTTTTATGAGCTCTGAAGTTGAAAGAGATTTATCCCTTAATTGAATAACCTCCGCGCCGCCCTTAACGGCAAATTGCGCAATCTGGTAATGCGAATATTTTTTCTGTATAGCTGTATCTGTAATCAGGTACAGCCTGCCTATCTTTTTCATTTACAATAAACCTAATTCTTTTTGGAACTCTTTAACTGCCTTCTTAATATTCCTAGTATCGGCAAATTCTCTAATTGCTGCGACTCCATATGAACCTGCAGCTAAACATTTTTTTATTCTCTGCGGATTAATCCCCCCGACAGCAAAAACGGGTATTTTAACTGAGCTGCATATTTCGCCCAGTTTTTTCAATCCCTGCGGCTTGCCGTATTTCACTTTCGCGGGAGTTCTGTAAACCGGACCGAACAGAATATAATCAAAACCATCTTTTTCCGCATTTACTGCTTCGCGTACTGAATGTACGCTTCTGCCTGAAAGCAAACCCGGAGCGAACTTCCTGATATACTTATTTTCGATACCATGTGATGTTGAGTGGATTCCGTTTGCCCCTGCGAGAATTGCTATATCAAGTCTTTCATTTATGATTAACTTGGTATCACTTTTTCCAATCTTTTTAATAGCAGTTTTGGCAATTAGCAGTAAATCACCTGCCGGTATATTTTTTTCGCGAAGCTGAATAGCTTTAACGCCAGCTGCTGAAAGCGCAGTAATTTGTTTTACAAGTTCATTACCTGCCAGCTTGCCGGAGGTAATGACCATTAAACGAAAATCTACTTGATTTTTTTGGTGAGATCGTGCGATTTGCTCAGTATATTTTTTTGATGTATGATTCACTGCCTGTTCTGTAATCGGTATAAATGCCTGATGAATAATCAGGCTTTAAAACCAGTGTACCTGATTGTTTAGCATTTATCCATTCAACCCATATCTGTTCATTAGCAGGAGTATTTTCTTCATATTGCAGTACTCTTTTAATACCGTCACTTGAATAAGTTACGTAATAGTGTTCTTCATCATGTGAAATTGTTACTTTCTGCTCACCGATATAATAATCGCCATCGAGAGTATTGGAATATGCAGCTCCGATTAAGAATAGAAACACCGTTATGCTAAGTAATATTTTTCTCATTTTGTGGCAGCTTAATTATGGATTTAAGAATTTATCATACCTTCTACGGGACTTGATGCTTTCGCATAAAGTCTTTTTGGAATTCTGCCTGCTTCAAATGCCAGCCTGCCCGCTTCGATAGCAAGCTTCATTGCAGTAGCCATTTTAACAGGGTGCTCAGCACCGGCAATTGCGGTATTCATCAGTATGCCATCAACGCCAAGCTCCATTGCCAGTGCGGCATCGCTTGCTGTGCCAACACCTGCATCAACAATTACTGGTATATCAATGAGGTCACGGATAATTTGAATATTATACGGATTGCGGATACCCATTCCGCTGCCTATTGGCGCGCCAAGCGGCATGACTGCAGCGCAGCCCATATCAGCCAGCTTGCGGCAAGTGATGGGGTCATCGTTGCAGTACGGCAGCACAATAAAGCCATCGGCAAGAAGCTGCTCAGCGGCTTTTAGAAGCTCTGTTACATCGGGGAATAGTGTTTCATCATCGCCTATTACTTCCAGCTTTACCCAGTTGGTTTCAAGTGCTTCGCGGGCGAGCTGTGCTGTAAGCACGGCTTCCTTTGCCGTAAAGCATCCGGCAGTATTGGGTAAAATGGAATATTTATTCCTGTCGATCATATTCATGATGCTTTCCTGCCCGTCAGCGCTTTTTAAGTTCAGCCTGCGGATGGATACTGTGATGAAATCAGTTCCGCTTGCTTCAAGCGCCTGCATCATTGTATGCGGATCAGGATAGCGTGATGTACCTACTATCAATCTCGATTTGAATTCTTTTCCTGCTATTATTAAGTTGCTCATGTGTATTTATATTCCTAATCAGGGGCTTGCCGAAGGCACTCCTTTGGAGAAAGCCCATATTCTTTTGGTCTCTTATCCACGACCTAACTGAAAAACCAGTCAAGAAGGTCGTGGCAATACATAAAAACTTATGTGTTTAAAAAATTTGTTATTTGTAATTTGAATTAGCCGCCTTGCACAGCATGCACTATCTCTACGTTATCATTTTCATTCAGAACTGTTT
>CAZQYL010000403.1:0-2378 GCA_964597425.1 uncultured Ignavibacteriales bacterium
TATCCCTTCGGCTTTATTTTTTGGTTAATGTATTTTAAGTGGCTGCGTACAGGATGAGAAAAACAAGAAATGTTGTTGGCAAAACAGGAATTGTTAGAACTGAGAACCCGTTTATCTGATCCTGATAAAACTACTGCCCTTTTCAGTTACTCTAAGTAGCTATTTATTATGGCAAATATCGGATTGCAAAAACATAACTTATTGATTATATTTTTTTATTCATTAACTATATATTACGGTTATGAAAAAGATCAGTATTTTATTAATGATTCTTCTTTTGTTTGCTTCTTTAAGCCGCCTCTCAGCGCAGTCAAATGATTGCACCGGACCGAACAGTGAGATTCACGATGACGGAACATTTGAAAACGGTTATACTCTCGGAGGAGATTCGGTAAGATTCATCATGAAAGTTCAGCCAACTGTATACCCGTGGAGTTACACAAAAGTCTGTATAGGTTGGACAAGGGTTTTTACGGGTCCATCATCTCTGGATTTTGACGTAATGGTATATAAAGTTAATGCAAACGGAACGCCGGGATTTCTATTGAAGGAATTCCTTGGTCAGCATGTTGATAGCATTCCGTTATTGCCAAATGTGAAATGGAGTTCAACTGAACTCAACTTGCCGATACTAATATCGGGTTCATATTACATTGGCGTAAGGTTTAAAAATAACCCTCAGCGAGAGATTTTTATTGCTTCCGATGAATCTCCTGCCACAACTGAAATCCCGAGTTATTGTACAAGTGAGCTCGACTATTTCCAGCACTGGATCACTACTGACAGCCAATGGGCTGACTACAGAAGTCTTGCAATCCGGATGTCAGGGGAGCCTGGTGTGGACGCCATGAGTTGTGTCAATCCGGAAGGTGCTGAAATCCATGATGACGGTACATTTGAAAATGCCGCATTGAGTTCATATGATACAACAATTTTGGTTCAGAAATTTGTACCTTCTGAATACCCATGGAAATATACAAAAGTATGTGTAGGATGGACCAGGCAATTCGGCATTAATGAAGATGTAAGGATTAACTATAACATAGTGGTTTATGATGACAGCGGGCCTGCAGGAAGACCCGGAAATCTTGTTGCGTTAATACCAGGGCAGCGTGTAATTAAAATTCCTGCACGGCTTGAAGTTAAATGGAATCCTACTGATCTTGATATACCTTTACTGAACAGCGGTGCTTATTATATTGGTGTCAAGCTTGATAACTCTCCTGCTAGTGGTGTATTTATTTCATACGACCAGGGACCAAATACTCCTTTATGGAGAGGATATCATATAAGACCAATTATAGGCTGGGTAGCAAATGACTCTGAATGGTTTAATTATATGAGTGCCGCAATCAGAACTGAAGGTACCTCACTGACCGGCATAGTTCAGACCAACACAGAGATTCCTGGATCGTTCCTGCTTGAACAGAATTACCCGAATCCGTTTAATCCTGAAACTAAGATAAAGTTTGGTATACCTGATAATCTCAATGGAAAAGCATCAAATGTGAAAATGGTGGTTTATGATCTGCTCGGCAGGGTAGTTTCAACGCTTGTGGATAAAGAGCTAAAACCCGGAAATTATGAAGTCAACTGGAATGCTTCTGATTTTACCAGCGGCGTGTACTTCTATAAATTGATCTCAAATGATTTTACTGAGACAAAGAAAATGGTGTTGATGAAATAAATCACAGATTTATCAGATTCATCAGATTGATCAAATTAACGGATATAGAAGATTAATATGAAACGAAAAAAACCTGACAGGTTATGAAAACCTGTCAGGTTTGCTGTTTATACTCTGCGTCTTCGCGCCTCTGCGGTAATTATTTATGTATTCTTGAACCCGGGTTCGAATATTCTTTTTATTCCAACTGACTTACCAGTATTAACATCAATATTCACAACAACAGCGCTTATCTTCACATCACCGGTTGCGACATCTGTTTTGTGGGGAGTCTGGTAGTAAAACCTTGCAATCGATGCATCCTTATTCCCGCCGATAACGCCATCAAACGCGCCGGTCATGCCCACATCGGTTATGAATCCCGTGCCGTTAGGCAGTATGCGTTCATCGGCTGTCTGTACGTGAGTATGAGTGCCAACAACTGCGCTTACTTTGCCATCCATATACCACCCGAAAGCAATTTTTTCAGCGGTAGCTTCACCATGGAAATCAACAAATATTAAATTAGTATCCTTTTTAACGCGCTCAACAATTTTGTTAGTGGTTCTGAAAGGACAATTTAGAGTTGAAAGGTAAACTCTGCCCATTACATTAATTACACACAGGTTAAACAACCCGCCTTCGATCGATACAGGATAAAGCTGGTAGCCTCTGCCGTAAACATCTTCGTGGTGATTAGCAGGTCTCAGCA
>CAZQYL010000404.1:0-2361 GCA_964597425.1 uncultured Ignavibacteriales bacterium
GTCTGGTCTGTAAAGAATCTGCGGATAAGGGATACTTTTAATCCTTTTTCAATTGAAGGGGATAGCTCTCCGTTTGAAAGAAGCGGGTAGTATTTCCTCAGCGCTTCAGAAATTTCATTGAGCGAAGTTTCCATTGTTTCAACCGCCTTAACCAGTCCGCTGCATTTATCTTCATATATCCATTTTTGCAGTTTTGCAAGAATTTCATCATCCCTTAAATTTTCATCTGCTAAACGTATAACTGACTGAACGAAAGCGGCATTATCAAGTGATTTCTTTTTAAGGGGCTTGTTATCATCAAATACAGTATCACCATCATCATCAACTTTTGATTTCTGCTCAATGCCTGCATCCTTCAGCAGCTTTTGCGCTTCTTTATTTTCCTGCCAGCATAAGTTATGCAGCAGTTTACGGATAATTGTGTTAAAAAGAGGCTTATCGGTTTTGTAGAGCATATCAAGCACTACCTGCCATTTATGCTTTAAGTTACCGGATGATACATCCCTGATTTCCTGGAGTTCAGAAATGAATGCGAATGTATCCTTATGCAGTATAAAATGGCTTAGACGCTCGGCAATAGTGTTAAGTAATTTTCTTTCTTCTTTTAAGAACGGTCCTTCATCATGATCTCTTACCGGTTTGACATAATAGACTGAAATATGTCCAACTATCTCATCATTTACTTTAATATCCGCCCGCTGAAACCATATACTTTCTGAAAAATGTTCAGTTGTGTATGTGTTTCCTTTATACTCAAGCTTTACACGTGTAATATCAGGGTACTGCCACCCGGGCGGGATAGCATCAACTACAAGGCTGAATGCTTCATCAAGAGAAATATCAGAATGATTGAGGGTATCTTCAATTTTATACAGGCAGTTAAGCTCTTTGGCTCTTTCTTCAAGCTCTCTTACAAGATGTTCTATAGGCTGTGTTTTTTCGCTCATATTATAATAAGTGATCCGGTTTGAAGAAAATATCTTTCAGGAATTTAATTGAAAATCATATAAAAAAATATAGCCGGGTTTAAGCCCCGGCTATTGTAAATTCAGTGTTTAGTTTAATTTTACAGCCAGCCTCTATCCTTGCATGCGTGTGCAACCTTGGAAATAGAAATTACATAAGCTGCATCTCTCATATACAGTTTATTCTTAACTGCTGTATCGTAAACAGCGTTAAAAGCAGCTGACATGATGTTATCAAGTTTTGTAAGTACTTCTTCTTTTGTCCAGAAGTAATTCATGTTAGACTGAACCTGTTCAAAGTAACTGCATGTAACGCCGCCTGCATTTGCAAGAAAATCAGGGATAACGAAAATATCCTTCTTCTGGAATACCTTATCGGCTTCAGGTGTTGTTGGTCCGTTTGCGCCTTCAGCAACTATTTTAACTGTATCAGCTATTTTAACTGCATTATCTCCGCGTACCTGGTTTTCAAGAGCAGCAGGAATAAGAATATCAACTTTCTGCTCTATCCAAACATCACCCGGCAGAATTTCATAGCCTAATTTTTTCGCTTCGGTCTTATCAATGCCGCCAAATTTATCGGTTATCTTCATCAGTTCATCAAAGCTGATACCGGAATCTCTTTTAAATGTGTAAGATGTCTGGTCTTTTTGGTCCCAGCAGGATACACAAATTGCTTTTCCGCCAAGCTGTATATACAGCTGAAGCGCGTATTGTGAAACATTTCCAAAGCCCTGGAAAGCGGCAGTAGTTTCTTCGATCTTTATTCCTTTTTTCTTGCATGCTTCGCGCAGTGTATATATAACACCGTACCCTGTAGCTTCAGTTCTGCCAAGCGAGCCTCCCATACCAACAGGTTTACCTGTTATGAAGCCGGGGTGCTTTCCGCCGTGTATAACTTCAAATTCATCAAGCATCCATAACATGTGCTGAGCGTTCGTCATTACGTCAGGTGCGGGTACGTCGTTTATCGGTCCAACGTTTTTTGCAAGCTGTCTAACCCATCCGCGGCATATCTGTTCCTGCTCGCGCATGCTTAAGTTATGCGGGTCACAAATAACTCCGCCTTTTCCGCCGCCTAACGGAATACCAACAACTGCGCATTTCCATGTCATCCACATAGCAAGCGCGCGAACTGTATCAATTGTTTCCATCGGGTGAAATCTTATTCCCCCTTTTGAAGGACCGAATGCATCGTTATGCTGAACACGGAATCCCTTGAATATTTTTGTGGTGCCATCATCCATTTTAACCGGAATTGAAAAGTGATATTCGCGTAATGGCTCTCTTAAAAGCTGTCTTGTTGATTCATCGAGTGTTAAAATATCCGCTACTTTATCGAACTGTGCCTGTGCCATCTGATAGGCGTTAAAATTTTTGTCGCTCATTTTATGAC
>CAZQYL010000405.1:0-2355 GCA_964597425.1 uncultured Ignavibacteriales bacterium
ATTGCCGAAAACTATGAAAAATACCTTGCGCCGGTATTTTTCATTTCAACTTCAAAAGACCTGGTTTCACATTTAAAAGGGAGCCCCGAAAATATACTTGAGATCGCCGCAGGTACGGGTCAGGTTACAAGAAATCTTATCCAGACTTTACCTGAAGCTAAGATAACTGCTACTGATATCAACCCGGGAATGCTTGATGTAGGTAAAAGGATCGTTCAATCCGGAAATGTTACCTGGATTGCTGCTGATGCATGTGAGCTTCCGTTTGATGATTATAGCTTTGACGCAATAATATGCCAGTTTGGTGTAATGTTCTTTCCCGATAAGCAAAAGGCTATGAACGAGGCATTCCGTGTGTTAAAGCCCGGCGGGCAAATTGTTTTCAATACATGGGATAGCCTTGAAAATAACAGGATATGTATGATTCCGGAAGAGGTGGTTAACAGAGTTTTTCCGGATGACCCACCCCCGTTCTATAAAACTCCGTTTTCTATGTACGATCCGGCGGAAATAGAAGCATTGCTGAAAACTGCCGGATTCAATGATATTAAAATAGAAAATAAAAAGATCGAAGGTTATTCTGAATCACCCGATAATGCGGTAACCGCGTTTACAGAGGGGAACCCGATCTATTTGCAGATAATGGAGCGGGACCCGGCAATACTTCCTGTTTTTCAGAAAATGCTTAGGGAAGAGCTTGTAAAAGAATTCGGCGCAGGCAGATTTACAATACCGCTTTCGGAATTCATAGTAACAGCAAAAAAATAATATGGATAATTTAGAAACAGCAAAGAAATATTACGAAGGCTGGGAAACATCAAACAAAGAACTTCTGAGTGTTTCGGCTGACCTCAAATTTGTTTCACCTGACGGAAATTTCTCGGGTGCAAAGGAATTTCTGGATCAGTGCTGGCAGTTCAGCGGAGTTAAATTCCAAAATAAAATTTTTCTTTCAGGCGGCGATTTCGTCGCGGTTAAGTATGGTTTTCCCATGCCGGATGGTACATTTAAACCAATAGTTGAATGGCTAACCATCAAGGAAGGCCTGATAACAGAAATACAGGTGTTTTATGAAAAGAGTTAATATAACAATCTCTATAACGGTTATTTTTGTAATTGCGCTTATCTTAAACTGTTATACTTTATACTCACAATCTCCCTATTTCACAATGAGTTTTTCGGTTGAAGATGAAAGCACACTTAATGTTAAGGCAGATTTCAGAAATGAGATAACAACCTGCCGCTTTGATTATGACCCGGTAATTCCTTCAGGCGATTACTGGTTTGGCAAGGATACTTCTGTTCTTAACTGGGAAAATTTACCTGATAGTATGATAAAAAAACTTTCCTGTAATACGACCGAAACCAAAGGAGCGCAATATGAAAATTCAAACCAGGCAATGGTTTGGGAAAATATTTACGCTATAAAAATTGTTCGTAATCTTTCTGATACTATGCTCATCGTTTTTCCTGTGAAGATAAAGAGTTTTGTTACGTACATTAAATTAGGCAGTATCCCTTTCAAAACAGGGTTGTATGATCTGACCGATATCATAACTTATACATTCAAGGAATGGCTGTACCTGGAAATTCCCAACAATTATAAATGGCTTCCGGGAAATAATACAAAAGGAATTTCAAAACTAATAAAATAAAGAAAAATGAAAATAGGAATTTTAGGCTCCGGCGCTGTTGGCAAAGCGCTTGCAATAGGATTTACCGCTGAAGGAAATGAAGTAATGCTGGGCACCCGTGACCCACGGGCCGCAAAAATCACTGAGTGGCTTTCAGGTGCAGGCAAAGGGATAACCGCAGGTACATTTGATGAAACTGCAAAGTTTGGAGAGATGATAGTATTATGTCCCTTGTATCGCGCAATTGATGATGTAATAAATCTTGCCGGAACTAATAATTTTGAAGGTAAGATAGTTATTGACACTACAAATCCAATAGCGGAAGAGCCACCTGTAAATGGGGTGCTGAAATATGTTAAAATGGCAGAAGGCTCAGCCGGAGAGCATATTCAAAGTATGCTGCCAAATTCACATGTAGTAAAAGCTTTTAATAGTATTGGCAGTGGATATATGTATAAACCAAACTTTGAAGATGGTCAGCCAACTATGTTCATCTGCGGCAATAATGAAGAAGCCAAAAATGCTGTTACAGGTATCCTTGAAAACTTTGGCTGGGATGTGATGGATTCCGGCGGTATCGAAGCATCAAACGCCCTGGAAGGGCTTTGTATAATATGGTGTGCCCGCGGATTCAAAGAGGGTCAATGGAACCATGCATTCAAACTTTTGAAAAAATAGGTTATATTTGTAAAAATAACACAAAAAGAGAGGCTTACAAGAC
>CAZQYL010000406.1:0-2348 GCA_964597425.1 uncultured Ignavibacteriales bacterium
ATTTATATGCATATTCATACAGTTCTACCCCTTAGGATGTGACTTCTGGTAGACCTTCTTGAGTCTATCAACAGACACGTGGGTATAAACCTGAGTTGTACTCAGGCTGGAGTGACCCAGCAGGTCCTTAACCGCCCTGATATCAGCGCCGTGATCAAGCAGATGAGTGGCAAACGAATGGCGTAAAACGTGAGGTGACTTCTTCTTAAGCTCAGATATTTTTGAAATGTATTTAGTTGTGATTCGGTTCATCAGTGCAGGGTATAGCTTTTTACCATTCTTTGCATTAAATATCACACCGTTGTCATACTCAACTCCCTTTTCCGCAAAGTAAACTTCCCGCTTTTCGAGATACGATGAAATAGCCCCAACTGCAACAGCTCCAACGGGAATGATACGCTCTTTACGCCCCTTTCCTTTAACACGGATAGTGAAGTTATCAAGGTCAATCTTATCAATGGTCAGTTCAATCAGCTCATTTAGGCGGATGCCTGAGCTGTACAACAGCTCAATTATCGCCCTGTCACGCTCACCCCAAATATCCTTACTGAATGTATCGGAATTCAGCAGTCCCGTTAACGAGGTTTCCTCAATTACTGTAGGCAGGTTCCTGCCAAGCTTTGGGAATACCAGATTGCGCGAAGGATTTTCAGCAAACAACTTTTTGCGATTGAGAAATTTATAAAATGATTTAAGGGCCGATATCTTCCGTGAAATGGTGCGCTTTGAATACTTAAGCTCTTTATTGAGCACAAATGCCGCGATGAAGCTCTTTAGAGTAGCTTCATCAATGTATTTCAGTTCAATTTTGGGTGAAGTATCTTCAAGACTTTTGGCAATAAAACTGTAAAGGTCGTTCAAGTCCTTGATATAATTCATAAGGGTATGTTTTGAATAATTCTTTTCGTTAATAAGGTAAGCCGAAAATTTATCGATAGCATGGATTAAATTCATGATTGAATTTTATATCGCATCAGATAAGCTTGAGAAATTAAAATTAGCCGCTTTTATAGCCGGTACATATATGGGGAAATCACCGGTCTCGCTTCCAACGGCTTTTTCAGATGCGCCAAGCTCAATTATATTCTTAAAAATGTTGATCGGACTATCGTTGAACCTGAAATTCTTTACCGGTCCCGTAATTTTGCCGTTCTTTACTTCAAACACACCGTCACGGGTCAGTCCCGTGAACAGCATTGTCCTTGGGTCAACTGTCCTTATATACCAGAACCTTGTAACCAGGATAGCATCATCTGATTCGGCGATAAGCTGCTCAACCGACTTGCTGCCGCCCTTCATGATTATGTTTGAAGGATAAGGTACTGAAGGCTGCGAAGTCTTTTCTGCCCAGTACCTGTTGCGGTGCAGATTTTTTAATGTTCCGTTTTCAAACCAAACAATTTTTTGCTGCGGCTCGCCGCTATTGGAAAACGGTGATGCCGGCAGATCAGGATCATTCGGGTCAGAATAAATATTCAGGTCGTTATCAGCAATAGTTTCGCCAATAATTGTTCCTCCGCCCTTTTTAGAAAAGAAACTTCTTCCTTCATCAGCGGAGCGTGACCCCATGAAGTTCAAACAAAGGCTCAACATATCTGCGGCTGCCGCATGTTCAAGGATAACCGTGTACCTGCCCGGTTTTATTTCCCGGGGATTAACAGAGAGCTTTGAGCGGTTTATAGCCCAGTCTGCCAGGCCTGTTCCGTTTATCCTGCTTACATCAACATAGCTTTTTTCAAACCTTCCGGAACCGTTTCCTTCATTTGTACGTATAGTTGATGAAAGCTTAGCCATTGTGCTTTTGTTGTAAGCAAACAATCCGTTTGTGTTCATTATAGCATAGAAGGAAACACCATCTTCCATGAATCCTGCGGAAGTAACGCTATTTTTAATTGACTGGTCAATTACATAAGCGATCTTATCTGACCTTTTTTCTCCGGTCAGGTTCTCAGTTTCGCTTGAAAAATTAGTGGCAGCAGCATAACTTTGCGCGCCAAGTGGTGGCATGAATTCCTTATTATCAGGCGATACCCTTGCAATATCTTCTGATTTTTTTACTGCTTCTTTAATTGAAGCATCATCAAACTTATTTGTTGAAACGGAACCCGATTTTTTACCGATATTACTTGTAATTGAAACAGATAGCCCGTCTGAAAATCCGTTAGTAGAAATTGAATTGCGGGCAAATCTTATATTATAAGTATTATTTCCTTCGAGAGTTGCGGCTGCTGAATCTGCTTTAGAGTTCGAAAGTACTTTCGTCAGCAGGTTCTTTGCTTCATTTTCGCTTAGTATCAATTTCCTGCCTCCTTGGATGTATTCAATATATTTACCTTTCTGAATCTTGC
>CAZQYL010000407.1:0-2336 GCA_964597425.1 uncultured Ignavibacteriales bacterium
AGCACCCGTGAGAGAAAACGGATATTACGGATATATTGATGAAACCGGGAAATATATTTTCCCTCCGGTTTATGATTTTGCTGAACCGTTTAAAGATAACTATGCAATTGTATATATTGATAGTAATGCTTCAATTATTGACATAAAAGGCAATGTGAAAACCGATTGCAGCAATTATAAAAAAATTACACAAGCTAAAAATGGCCTATGGAAAGTTATTACTCATACAAATAAAACAGGATTTTTACATAAAGATGGGAGTATAAATGTAGATACCCTTTACAATATTATTAACAATTTTAATTCAGGAGTAGCAGTTGTTATCAATATCATAGGTAGTGATAAAACAGAATATCAATATGGCGTTATAGATAAAAATGGTAATTTTGTTATACCGTTCGGTAAATTTTCTCAGATTGAAGATTTTAATGAAGGCTATGCGTACGCAATTTTTGCCAATAAGACGAAAACAACAAAACGAATTGGCGCGGTTATCGATACACTTGGAAATATAATGTTTACAAGAGAAGAGGATTTCTATAATAAAATTGACGGTATGGTTTCAAATAATATGATAAGGGTAAATTTATATCAAACAGATAAAATCGTAAAAAATCATTACAGCAGCAGTTATAGTTACGAAGGATTTCTTGACATAAACGGAAATTACGTTATTAATAACAGTAAATACAAATTTTTTAAAGATTATAAATCTAACAGAACTTTTGGAGCAATAAATTATGATTATTACCTTTTAAATACTCTGGGTGAACTGGTAACTACTACTGTTTTCGATGAAGTTTCAGACCAGGGATTTGTTAATGATAAATGTATCGTAAAATATGATAATAAATGGGGTATAATTGATACAAATGGAAATTTCCTGGTTAAGCCCAAATTTGAAACAATTTATAACGAGGAGATATTTGAGAATAAATACATTATTTATTCAAATAATGATAATGATGAAAAAGAAGATTATGAAGTAAAGTATGGACTGGCCGATATAAACGGTAATATAATTATTGAAGATGTTTATGATTATATCAATGTTAATGATCTAAAAAATTCCCTGATATCAGCTTACCAAAGTAATAAGTTATTTTATTTTGATCATACAGGTGTAAATGTTTGGACGGGGATAATGAATGATACTAATAAAGTTGATACATTAGAAATTGACTATATGATGAGAGGTTACAATTATACATATAGTTTAAAAGAAAAGAAGGAAAGCGATGATCCGAATTTGAATTTTCCGGAATCTTTAAACAAACTACCTTATGTTAATAACCCGGAAGAGATTTTCTTAAAGTATGAATCCGGTAAACCTTCTATATTTTATGATAACATAGCTGCAAATAAATTATACTTGATTAACAACTCAAAAGATTCTGTAAGTTTTGCATCTCAAGATAACCGCTTATATATGAGAATCCAGGCTTTAGATAAGAATAACAACTGGAGATACATTGAGTATTTACCGCAAAGTTGGTGCGGGAACAGTTACTATTATGTTAGCTTACAACCGGGTTATTTTTGGTCGTTTGATATTCCAATATATGACGGTATTTTTGATACCAAAATGAGAATCCAATTGAACGGAGCTTTGGTAAATGGAAAGACTATAAATCTATATAGTAATGAGTTTGAAGGATCAATTAATCCAGCTCAGTTCTGGAGAAAGGTCGAATATTATCCATCAGGTGTAATGGATCCATATAATGAATAATAATCCAACAACCCGTTTTACTGACCGTGTTGAAAATTACATTAAGTACCGCCCTTCTTATCCTGCAGATGTTATTGAATACCTGAAATCTGAGGGTATTCTTAAAGGTGATTCAGTCATTGCGGATATCGGCTCCGGCACGGGATTATCTGCGGAGCTGTTCCTGAAAAACGGCAACAGTGTCTATGGGGTCGAACCCAACGATGCAATGCGTGAAGCAGCGGAGAAATTACTTTCAGTTTACAGTAATTTTAGAAGCATTAATGCAACAGCTGAGGAAACAGCGTTACCAGTTAACTCAATTGATCTCATTATATGCGCGCAGGCATTCCACTGGTTTGATATTCAGAAAGTAAAAATTGAATTTAAAAGGATACTTAAACCCACAGGCAGAGTATGTTTAATATGGAATGAACGAGTACTTGACGGGAATCCGTTTTTGGTTGCCTACGAAAAACTACTGCTTAAATACGGCACGGATTATAAAAACGTGAGACATGAAAATATTGATGAGAATAAACTTAATGAATTCTTTGAAAGCGGTTATACAATGAAAACTTTCCCCAATAAGCAGGTATTCGATCTCGCCGGTGTAACCGGCAGG
>CAZQYL010000408.1:0-2316 GCA_964597425.1 uncultured Ignavibacteriales bacterium
GTAAACCAGGTTCTATTTAACTCTTAATAACTATCATAGTCAGGTCGTCATGCAAAGGTCTGCCTGAACAGAATTCAACAGCTTTATCCTGTATGGTTTTTACAATTTCCTTTGATGAAAGCTCTCTCGAGAACGTGAGTGTCTCAATTATTCGTTCCTGCCCGAAAATTTCACCTTCGGGATTCATGGCTTCTTCAAGTCCATCTGTAAAGATTGCAATTACTGATCCCTGTTCTATATGAACAACTTTTCTTTCATACTGCTGACCCGGCAATACTCCCAAAATAAGCCCTGTTGCATCAAGAGTAGTGATCTTGCCTGCTGAATCTATCATAACCGGTGGATTATGCCCGGCGTTGATGTAGTGGAACGATTTTGTAGAAGGCTCCCATGCGCCGATAAATAACGTTATGAATTCAGACGATGAAGTATTTTTGAATACATGGTTATTTATTCTGGCAATGAACTCAGAAAAGTCTTCAGTGATTTCAAGTCCAACCCTGATCGATGCCTGCAGGTTAGCCATTATCATAGCGGCACCGGCGCCTTTACCGCTTACATCCGCAATTACCATAAACGTGTTGCCTTCATCATTGTTTATAACGTCATAGTAATCACCTGCAACTTCATAACATGGTCTTGATTCGCCGTAGACTTCAAGCCCGGTTACATGCGGAATTTCCTGCGGCATCAGCCTTCGCTGAATATTACGTGCCATTTCAAGCTCTTTATCCATGCGCTTTTTATCGATATATACCGACTGCAGGTTCAGGTTCTGTAGCGCAAGTGCTGTATGAGCAGATGCCTGTGTGAGTATATCCAGGTCTTCCGCTGAAAAATCTTCATGGTTTTGTTTCTTACCTAGATTAAGTACACCTATCAACTCACCCTGGGATATCATAGGAATGGTCACCGATATATCATTATCGCGGATCCATTCAATTTCGTTCTCATCAACAGTAATCCTTGAGCGCTCTGAAATTTCATCCCAGAAGAATTTATTCCCGCCGCGTATCCTGTGGATCACACTTTCATTATCGTTATACCTGAAAGGTATATTACCTGCAAACTGCGGGTTGAGTGCAAAAGGTATCACTGGATTTATTCCGATGGTTTTGCTGACCCATATACCAAGCTCTTTGAGCAGTTCCTTTGATTCTATCTGCCCTGAAATGCTGTTGCTGTATTTCTTAAGTGCTTCGGCATACTTTGTGCGCTCAGGATAGAATGTCTCATCTATCCATGTAAGTATGCGTTTATTTATCGGTGTGAACGTTAATGAAAGTAATAGTACTGATACGATTATTACAGTCGGGTCACGGAGATCAAGCAGACTTACCGAGAGCCTGACTATCACAAATATTATAAAGAGGTAAACACCCAGTAAACCAACCGTAACTCCGAATACCCTGACCCTGCGCTTTAGTGCACCCTCAGTTTCAAGCAGCCTGTTCTGGAAGAAGGAATTAAGGAACGTGAATGGGATGATAAGTCCGCCGATTTCGCAAAGCAGGAATATAAGCAGACTGACGAGGAGCATATTTGCCCCTATCTGGTTAAGCAAAATGAATTGTGAAACAATCACAAGTACCCATCCGATGCCTATAGATATTGATCCGTATTTCACGCCAAACAGCATAAGTCGTACCTGGCGTTTTTCCAGTGCAGTGTTGACCTTCTTCAGGTTCTTTGAAAGCAATACAACACCTACTCCCATCTGGATAAAGAGCATCAGGAATATCATGATGGTCAATATCTTGCTGTCAAAACTCATAAGTGATGAAATAATGATAATTAAAGGCAGCAGGAATATAAACAGAAGTGATATGAACTTATTTTTTTCATAGATCCTGTTCCTGCGGGGGAAGGTCGCAAACAGCAGTACCCAGAAGCTCGGTCCAAGCCACATGATATACGTTACAAACTCCCTTAAGGAATCAAAGTACAGGTAATTTTTAATGAATGTATCAGGTGCATCACCAACATTAACTGTTGCATACATGAAGCTGCCAAAACAGAAACAAAAGAGTGCTATTAGGATAGTTTCTGTTGTGTACGGACTTTTTATGATTCCCCAGATGCCTACAAGCAGATAAGCCATGAGAAGGAAAACAGGAACAGTTCTGAACAGAAAGACCATCAGTTTTTCAAGCGGGAGTAGGGGAGTTAGAGTCAGCTCGTAATCCACAATCTGGGGGCCGCGCCTTATTGTGTAAGTTATTTTTTCACCGATCTCTTTTCGGTTTATATCACTGCGTATGGCGGATAGATCGCTTACAGGTTTGCCCTCTATTTTTATCAATGTATCACCGGGCT
>CAZQYL010000409.1:0-2299 GCA_964597425.1 uncultured Ignavibacteriales bacterium
AATGGCAAAGAAAAGATCAAATTCTTAACACAAAAAGCTGACCCAAAAAGGTTTGAAGGAAAAACCGACAGCGAGATACGGGAAATGGTAAAGAAAGATATGGGAAATCCGGAGTTGAAAGATAGTGATATTATTATAGATAGAACGGGAAAAGAAGTGAAAATAAAAGTAAATATGGAAAAAAAAGAAGTAAAATAAATTAACCACAATTTAAAATTATTGCCCGTTATTCTTTTATGTAGCGGGCATTTTTATAATCAACTATATGAAAAACATTTTGACAGCAGTCATATTCCTGATCATAAGCATAAGTATTTACTCTCAAACAGTCTCAGTCTTTCTCCTAAAATCAATTGACAATGAGCTTTCAATAGAAAAGATCACACTTGCCGAAAATGAAACAAAAGTATTCGTAAAAGGAACAGGTTCTGAAAATATTTCATTAATACTGCCGGTTTCAATTGGGATCTCAGGTGATTTTTCCAAAGCAGGAGATAAATCAGTGATGATTGCCCGCAATAAAGATGGCAAACTTGTTATTTCTGTTCAAAAACCTGATGGTACCCAAAAAGAACTGCTTGCAAAAACACCCGATGAACTTAAAAACTGCGATATAAAAGTGAACGTTACTGGATTCACCACAAAGAAAGTTTTCAATATCAGCGGGTATGATATTGTTACAGAAGATAGCAACGCACCTGTTATTGATATGTTCCAGGGTAAGATACCTCTCGGCGAAGGCGATTATTCTATTACTACAGAAATTACTGAACACCAGGATTCATTCAATCTGAATGGTGAATTTGAAACAGAATACCATGCAGGTTACTATTTCACAAAAATCAGGCTGGGAAATGGAAAAAACGCCAATGTTATAATTGATCTTGGCGCCGCACAATCATTCCTGGTAAAAGATGTTCTTCCGGAAGGAACTGAAATCCGTGATGTTTTCGCCCAAGAAGTTTCTGCTGAAGGAACAAGAGCGATTGATATACCTATTAATGGCTTTGGGGGAAGGATAGAAAACCTCACAGAATGTGAAATTAATACTGCTGAAATAGGTAGTTTAAAATTAAATAACTTCACTTTTTATATTATTGATTCCTTTAAAACAGTAAAAGGTAAAAGAATTGAAGGAATTATAGGTTTAGATATTCTTTCAGCATCAGGTAAAATGTTATTTGAATTACCCGGAGAAAATAAAACAGGCAGAATAATCCTGGGTAGTTCAGCCGGCAATACGGTTAACTTTCATTCAATCCCATTTGCATTTTCACACGGCCATATTTTCATTAAAGGCAAAGCCGCCGGCAACGATATTCAGTTTATACTTGATACCGGGTCACCATTCAATTTTCTTTCAAAACAAATTGCGGAAAAGCAAAACATCAGGCTTGAAAGTTCAATAGATGTTTTTGGTGCAGATGGAAATTCCATTAGTACCCTGGAAGGTATCATAGAAGAAATTGAACTGAATAACTATGTTTTCAAAAATGTTAAATTCCTTTTTGCAAATGCTGACCTGTTTGAAAGGTACGGCATAAACAGTTCCGGGGGCATTATTGGGACAGAGTTATTGAAAAATTTTGAGATCATGGAAATAGATTTTGCATTAAGAATACTAAAACTAAAATAGAACTCACCCAAATATTGATTTTTACTGCTAAAAACAAAGATAATTGCACTTACACAAAATAAATCTTCATAGTTACTTGACACCACATTAATATTATTATAATTTTGCTGAACATTACAAGTTCAGCATTTTTATGGATAAATCAAGCGAAAAGTTAATAGAGCAACTGAAAGAAATCGGCTTTAGTGAGTATAAGGCCAAGGTTCTCCTTGTTCTGGCATCAGGTAAAATTATGAGTGCTTCTGAGATCGTTAATGAAGCTAGAATAATCCGCGGCTCAATTTATGATATACTGAAGTCATTTGTTAAACTTGGTTACTGCAACGAAATTGAAACTGACAGAATTCTGCAGTACCAGATAATTGACCCTGAAATAATTCTTGATAAAATAATCAAGGAATATACAAAAGAACATAATAATTCCCTCACCAAAGTCAAAAGTACATTTACTGATATAAAATCTAAATTCGTAAAAGAAAGCAAACAGGAAAGCAAGCTGCTGAATATTGAGCTTATCCGCGGATTCAACAAACACCGTGTTTCAAAATACAAAGAGCTTTTGCTTACCGCAAAAAAAGAAATTTGCGGGATGTACACATTCAAAGGTTTGGTAAGCGATGAGGCCGATGAATTTTCACGAAAATTTATAAAACGGGGCGGTGT
>CAZQYL010000410.1:0-2289 GCA_964597425.1 uncultured Ignavibacteriales bacterium
TTATAAGCCTGATTTCCGCCAGCAGATAGCTGAATCGTGGCCGGGAAGCATTGATGATGCTGAAGCCAGGGCTGACTGGGGATGGAAACATGAGTATGATATTTCAAAAATGACTGATATTATGTTAAAGGAAATTAAGAAGAAACTATCATAAATTTCTGCAGGAAATTCCTGTGGTCATCTAAGCGAGCATTAAAAAAGCAATCTTTTACTAAAAAAGATTGCTTTTTTGTTTAACTTCAGAATAACTGAAAAACTTACCCCTGCTTCTTTTCGTAACTCTTCATAAAGTCCAGAATTGCCGTATTAAATTCTTCGGGATTTTCCATGTTCGGCAAGTGTGCTGCATTTGAAATTAACTTCAGGTCGGAATTCCTTGTTTTGCCGTAAATAATCTTGCTGAACTCAGGCGGGGTCAGCTTATCTTCTTTCCCTGCTAATATCAGCATCCTGATATCAAATCTATCAAGCCCGTCGGTTGTATCTGTTCTGGCTGCAAGAGTTAAGAGTGCTCCGGTTATGGCTTCATTTTTCTGCCAGCCTATCATTTCTTTCAGGAATGCAACGAGTTCGGGTTTTTCAGTGAAATTAGTTTCGCTAAGTGCTGCCTTTATAAAGTTATCTGTGAACTGCTCGCGCTGACCGTTCTTTATCATTTTCATCTGTTCAGCCCTGGCGTGTTTGGTTGGATTATTATCGCCTTCGGCTTTTGAATCAGCTACAATTGCGCCTTTAAATTTACTCTGGTACAGCTCAAGCGCTCTTAAAGTAATATAACCACCCATTGAAAGTCCGCACACAACAGGTTTTTCAAGTTTTAAGCTATCGACTATTGAAATAAGATCGCTCACATGTGAATCAATAGTAAAGTGCCCGTCACCAAGCTCGCTGTGACCAAAGCTCCTCAGGTCATAAACCACAACCCGGTATTTATCCTGCAGCGCCGCAACCTGTTTATCCCACATCCTGCTGCACATCGGGAAGGCATGTACAAATATAATTGCCTGCTTATTTGTTTCCCCTGATTCAATAACGTTTAATCCTCTTATATTATGCTTTGTCATTTTTTGTATTATCACCGTTTAATAGTTCACTGAAGATCTGTTTCAAATATGGAAGCTCATTTGATGCTGTTCTGCTGCTTAAAATAAAATTTATGTTCTTTAATGCGTACGGAATGCTCTCAAGAAATCTTTTTTTACCCTTCACAATTCCCAAAAAACCGTATGCTCCCATTGCCTGAAGTATCCTTATCATTGCAAAGTACCAGAAGTACTGCTTCATTTTTACTGCATCAATATCTGCATACTGTTTAACTTCTTCCATATAATACTCAAGCAAATCCTCGCGGATTTGCTGGGGAATATCAGCCTTTGCATCGTACAGCAATGATGCGATATCGTAAAGTAAAGCGCCCTTTCTTCCGGACTGGAAATCGATAAAAAACGGTTCATCGTTTTTTATCATTATGTTCCTTGACTGGAAGTCGCGGTATAAAAAATATTCCCTCGGGAATTCAAGAATCTTTTCTTTTAAATATGCCAGGTCCTTATCCAGAAGCTCAGTATCAATTTCGCCTTTGTGAAAATTCTTCAGAAATCTTTGTTTGAAGTAATCGAGATCATAATCAACGTTTTCACTTCCGAACTCTTTATACTGGTAGCAGAATGAATAATCTATCCCTTTACATCCTGTAATCTGGAATTTCGGGAGCTCGCTTATTACTCTTTTATACAGCTCTATTTTTGCGGAATTAAACTCATTTCCATCGAGTACTCTCTTAAGCAGTGTTTCATCACCTAAGTCATCAAGTATATAACTATCTTCCGATGCCGATACTATATGAATTTCCGGCACATTAAGTCCGGATTCTCTGAAATGCCTGCCAAAACTTATGAAAGCCCTGTTTTCTTCAAGATGCCGGTTTACAATACCAATTGAAGTTGAGCCGTCATCTGCAATTAACCTGATTATCAGTCTTTCTGAACCATGCGAAAGAAGCGGTTCATATTTCACAACCTGTTTTGAGCACCACTTAACATGCAGGTGCAATAGATTTGTATAATGCGCTTTTAATTCAATTGGAGATAGCTCCATACTTAAGATACCTTCTCCATATTTACTGTAAATGAACCATTATTTTTCGTAAGTACCCTTTGCAACTTTCTTCAATATCCAGCCGTCTTTATCTATTAATACTTCTTTGGGGGTTGAGTCAACCGTCAGCAATATCGATTGTTCCTTCTGGTCATTAAATACTGTAAACTCTTTATCGCCTGCTTCAGTAAC
>CAZQYL010000411.1:0-2279 GCA_964597425.1 uncultured Ignavibacteriales bacterium
TCGCCGATAAATATCCTGAGCAGTGTTCCCGTGGATTCTTTTTGCATGATCTTTATTCCCGCATATGCAGGAACCCATTAAGTTTAGCGTTTAAGTAAGTTTTGCGCCAGGAATTAAAAATCATTTTGTTATTACAGTACCACTATAAATAATAACAGATATTCGTTTTAATTTGTTGCCAAAAGTAATTACTTCGCTATCATAACGGCAAGCTCTTTACCGGCATAAACCGCCGCGATGCACAGAAAAACATTCAGTGTAATGTTAAGAGCAAAAAGCATCATCTGGTTAAGCTCCATCAGTCTGAAAGACTCGTATGCAAAAGCCGACATTGTCGTGAATCCGCCAAGCATTCCTATGGTTATAAAATCGCGCATTTCAGGAGAAATATTCCTGCCAAGCGAAACAGAATAAATGATGAAGCCCAAAATAAAACTGCCAAGTATATTAACAGTCAATGTGCCGAATGGAAATGAAGGAAGCAGGTTGTTTATATAGCGGGATAGAAGAAAACGTGATACAGCCCCGATAAATCCGCCAACCCCTATATATAGTATATTAAGCATTACTTAAAAATAAATATATATGTATGAATATTAAAGGGGAATTCAGGATTCATTATATGCCATTTTTAGAAACTGCTATCAGGAAAACAGATAAAAATCTCGTTTTCGATTGACAAATATCATTTGAACGGCTGTAAAACAGCGTTATTTTTGAAATGAAAGGGGGACTAAAACCATGTACCTTCTTCATAAAATTGATGTATGGTCAGAAAAGCATCACCCGCTCTGGCTTGATTTCTTCCGCGTACTGCTTGGTACAGTTCTTGTATGGCAGGCATTATATTTTATAGTTAACAAAAGCGCAATTGTTCAGATAGTTGATCAGTACGGTTTTGGTTTTTATACCATGACTGCCGCACACGCAATTATAGGAATTCACCTTGTGGGTGGACTACTGATCTTCTTTGGACTGCTTACAAGATTCGCTGCGGCCGTTCAGCTTCCGGTGCTGCTTTGTAACATTATTTTTATTATAATTCCCAACGGATTTATGTCGCTGAGATCGGAAACTGAGCTTACTGTGTTAGTTTCAGCGCTGGTTATGCTGTTCCTTTTTGAAGGCTCAGGTCATTATTCGCTGGATAACTACCTGAAAACTCACAACGAGTAGATAAATAAGCGAAGCAGTTAAACAGCAAAGTGGTGAAATAAAGTATGATCATTTCCTGCCCGGGGTATTCTTATCTTGCCCTGTTTAATCTGTTGTTGCCCTTTTTAAGTTTGTTATAGAGTTGAAACACTGCTCTTAAATTGTTAAACTTGCAGAACTAAAGTTTATACAATGTTAAAAACCACAGCCATTATTTTTTTACTTTCCGCAGTTATCATACAAAATAATTATTCGCAATGTTCTGATGCGGGCGTTTGCACTATTGGCAGGCACCAGGTAAACGAAATGGTAGTGCGAAAGAACCATATTTACTTTGGCATAAATTTTGGCTCAACCGGAAAAGAAACCGATATTAACGGTAATGCAAATGATCTCAGCATTGCATCATTTAAGCTGGAAGCGGATATTGACCTGAAGAATAATTTCAGGGTAAATGCTTCTGTTCCGTACACGCTGATATCAGGACCGCTTGGAGAAAACAACGGGGTTGGTGATGTTGAAGCGGTATTTTCAAAAATGTTCAGGATAAAAAAGAAGCACTTGCTGACATTTTTCCTTGGCGGAAAGTTTGCTACGGGTAAGGTTAACTCAAGTGACTCACTGCCGCAGCGTTATATGCCCGGACTTGGTACAAATGATATTATTGCAGGTGCTGTTTACACCGGGGTAAATTATTTTTTCGGCGTTGGTTACCAGAAGCCGTTTGGAAGAAGCGCAAATTATATCACCCGGTTAAAAAGAGGCGATGATGTTTTTTTTCGCGCGGGATTTTTTGAGGAGTTCAGCAAAGTAAGTGTTAAAGCGGAGATCTTAACTATCTTAAGAATTCAGGAGTCAAGTGTGTTAAGCAGTATAAGCCCTGAAAATTTTGTGGATGTATCAAACAGCAATGAAGCGCAGGTTAACCTGCTTGCTACGGTTGGATACAAATTTTCAGATGAGGTAACAGGTACTCTGCAGGCAGCACTGCCTTTTTTGAAGCGCGATTACAATTTTGACGGGCTTAAAAGAAAATTCTCCGTCGGTGCGTCGCTATCGTACAATTTTTAAGATCAGTAAATTAATAAATGTAATTTTAAATAATTCTTTTCTGCTTATTTGAT
>CAZQYL010000412.1:0-2241 GCA_964597425.1 uncultured Ignavibacteriales bacterium
TGCCTGTCTCTAAAAGTGTTAACCTGTATTTGACCCATAGGCAATATTTTTTGAGGCAGGCATCGCACAAGCTCTTTTATATTTCAGTTCCGAAAATAAAATTCAAAAAAGCAATTTTCAATAAACTATATTAACTCAAAAGGTTTAATTTTAGATTAATGACCACATTTTTTACAAAAATATTTCTGAACCTGTTTTTTCTTTTCCTGCTTTCAGCCCCGCTATTTGCGCAGGCAGGAAATGAAATTGCAGGCGATGATAAAACCTCTCCTAAAGAAAGTTCTGTTTTAAAAATTGACGGTAAGATCGCTGATAGTGAATGGAAAGATGCTAAGGTATTCACTGATTTTTATATGATGATACCCAAATCTGAAAAAAAAGATTACGATAGTACTATTGCATATATTAAGCAGGATAAAGATGCAATCTATATTGCAATAAAATACTGGCCGCGCGGAAAAATAATTAAACAATCACTCACCAGGGATAGAAGTACCGATGAAGAAAATGAATTCTTCATTATGCTTGATCTTGAAAATAAGAATAAGAATGGTTATGTGTTTGTTGTAAGCTTCCTTAATAACCAGCGCGATGCTATAGTTTATAACCAGACCAACCAGTCATATGAATGGGACTGGCAGTGGGAAAATAAAGTAACTATCTTTAAAGAAGCAAAGAACGGTCAGCCCGGTTACGCTGAAATGGAAATAAAAATTCCTGTTGACCGCCTGCAGAACAAGAACAAAAAACAAATTGGCATCGATCTGCAGCTCTTTTCCTATACGCCTGACGGCAATTTTACATGGTACGCGCTTACTCCAAACAGCGAGCTGCTGAATCTCAAAAGTACTTATAAACTGGATCTTACTACTCCGTTTGATGAGAAACTGAATTTGCGTTTTAATCTAACCCCGTTTATTGTAGGCAGAAGCTTTAACAGCGATACAGCAAGGTTAAGGTTCGGCGGTGAGTTTGCCATAAGTCTGGATAAACATAAGCTGAAAAGTACTATTTTTACTGATGAATCAACACTGGAAGCTGACCCGTTCAGATTCGCATTTTACGGCAGACCCATATTTTTACAGGAAAAAAGACCATTTTTCAGCAAAGATCTTGATATTTACAGAACTCCCGTGAACCTGTTCTATTCCAGGGCAATTGATAAAATTCAGTACGGGTTTAATTATACATACCGCAGCGATAAATTTAAATTGGGGGCGCTGTATGTACAGGATACGCTTCCAACGTCTGCAAATTCTACCCGCAGGTTTGCTGTAGCAAGACCCAATTTTAATTTTCAGGATTTCAATATTGGTGGTCTGTTCATGTATAATACCAATGAACTCGATACTTCGAAAGAACAGATGGTAAGTGTTGACAGCAAAATAAATCTTCCTTCAAGGTTCCGCCTGATAACTCAGCTGGCAAGGAGTTTTAATAACAAAACTTCCGGTGCAAATATGTATAATGCGTACCTGTACTTTGAGCAAAACAGCAACGGCGGTCCATACATGGATGCAGGTTATACCAGGTACGATTCAAATTTCAGCGCAACAACATTGTTCAACAACTATGGTAACAATTATGATGAGATAAACGTAAGCGGCGGTTACCAGTTTGTTAATAATAATAAATATTTCAGCAATATCAATTTAAGTGCCGGATACTACAGGTCACATGAATTTTCCGAAGGCTTCAATTACCAGAACGGTGTTTTCGGAAACATGTTCTACAAAGTAACAGGGTGGCTAAGTTTCTTCCACAGCCTCAATTTTGACAGGCCAAATGACAGGGATGATAACGGCGCTATCATTACACAAAATAACATTTTGACGGAGCATAACTTTAAAGTTGTGTTCGGCAATAATTCATTTTCAGCTGGATTCTATGGCGGAAGATATTTTGGAGATAAATTGCTGAATCCGTATGCTTCAGTTGATCTTGCGTTTTTCGGCAAGGTAAGGCTTGGAGCAAATTATAACTATATAAAACAGGGCGAAGATTTTGAGCAGTCAATTTATAACATTAAACTTGATTACAAGGTTATGGATAAATTGTTCCTGAGAGCGTATTACCAGAGAGATACTTTCAGAAAAAAAGCGCTTCTTAACACAATGCTTCAATACGAGTTCTTTGGCGGAAGCAGTGTATATTTGGTATTGAATCTTGATGGCGACAGGCTGGAATACACAAGGAGATATTTTAAGGTCAGTTATGAATTTAATTTTTAGTTCATAAATA
>CAZQYL010000413.1:0-2236 GCA_964597425.1 uncultured Ignavibacteriales bacterium
GTTTCACCGGCATTGATCTCAACTGGATCCCTGCGGCCTCTTCTTAACCCTACTCCGCCAAATAATTTATCGGCAAACCCGCGCAATACCCATAACCAATTTGCATAATACCAACCGGTATTACCCCCTATCGCGAAAATTTTATTCAACGATCTGCTTACAGATGAAACCTTAATTTTCCTGCTATCTTTGTAACACCCGTTTTGAGGAACTTCCATATGTTTCGTAATTCCGCTATCAAGTATATTACTTGTCAGCGCATCACTCCAGCTTGATATCACCTGGTTTTGTTCAATTTTATCAAAGGCAAGTCTTATGGATTCATCGTAATATATCAGTTTAATGCCAAGTATATCGTTCAGATTGTTTTGCCGGCAGACGATTTCCACTTTCATGCTGTTCACCAGATTAACAGCAAGGGAGTATGAAACGGCTGTTACAAAATAAAGCCAATATGAAGAGAGTCTTGGGGTCATAACCGGTACAACAATTATAGAACGCTTTAACCCGCGGATCTTTGCGAAACGCAACAGCATTTGTTTATATGTAAGTATATCGGGTCCGCCGATATCATAACTATGACCATATGTTTCGCTCCGGAGCAAAACCCCAACCAGGTATTCAATCACATTTCTTATCGCGATAGGCTGAGTACGTGTGTTCAGCCAGCGGGGAGTTATCATTAACGGCAATTTCTCAACCAGGTCACGAATTATTTCAAATGAAGCGCTTCCTGAACCGACTATTATACCCGCTCTCAGAGTTGTTAGAGAATAACTCCCACCTGCCAGTACATTTTCAACATTTTTTCGTGAAATTAAATGTTTTGAAAGAGTTACTTCGTTAACAATTCCGCTTAAATATATTACCTGTTTTATTTTTGCCCGTTCCGCCGCATCACGAAACGTTTCGGCTGATCTTTTTTCAAGCTCTTCAAAAGATCTTTCACCCGATGCCATTGAGTGAATAAGATAATAAGCAGCGTCAATACCGCCCGGAAACTGAATGTCTTTCGCTGAATCAAGAAAGTTAACTTCAATAACCTGTAACCGGGGAGATGAATATTTTTCAGCGTTAAATCTTTTTTTATCCCTGATGCAGCAAATTACTTCATAACCCTCTTTCAGAAGGATCGGAAGAAGTCTTTTGCCGATGTATCCCGTTGCTCCGGTTAATAGTATTTTCACTTAGGGCCTCTTATTGAACTATTGCAGATCTTACAATCAATTACTATGAGTAATTATGATTGGTAATTTTGATGAAGAAATATGATGAGAAATTATTGTGATCTTTTAATCTGTCGCCTGGTTATACTTTTATCCAGCTTAAAAATCTTTTCCCTGATTTCGAATACTCAACAATAACCGGGTCACCAATTTTCATATCAGCAAACACTTCTTTGTTAAGCGGAATCCTGCCAATCCTGTATGGCAGCCCTGCTGCGGAAAAATAGAAATACTGCTTACCTTTATATTTACCGCTGCCTATAGATGTTACATATGTGTTAACAGCTATCTTTGTTTTATGTTTAAGATCCTTATGCAATCCGTACAGCATATAATAAACCGACCAAAGAAAAACTGCACCGAATACCGTAACTATTCCCGCAACAGCCTGTGAATAGCTCATTATATCGAGCATTGCTTTTGTACCGCTGTACTTTGGAGGCAGAAACGGCAGGATAAATGAGATTACAAGTACAAATATTCCCGTAAAGCGAAGCTCTCCTTTAGCTTTACACATCATGGTTTCAAGCTTCGCCAGGTCTTCAAAGGTACATGCTCTCTCTTCTTTACGTATGCTGTTGTTCATATATATAAAAAGCCTGCGGTCAGCAAAAAAACTGTGAACCGCAGGTTAAATATTAATTTGTCTGAAATCGTTTATGCGGGCGAACCCGAAAGACACCAACCTACTTCGCCTTAAATCTCAATATCACCATTCCACCGGAATCAAAAAAATACAACTTATCACCGGATATCTGGTAAGCATAGACCCTTGGGAGTATTTTGTAATAAGCTGATTCCGCTTCAAGCTCGCCGCAGGCCATTTCAGTTGAAAAAACATTCCCAAATGAAATTTTGTTTGCGGATTTTGTGTAAGTTGAGCCGTAGGTATTGCATGGAGCCTTGCCGCCCATCTTCTTCGCGGTGCCGTCAAATATCATGGTAACGTTCTTGCTGCCGGAGGGCTCGTACTTAACGCCATCCATCTCAAACATTATCCACTCGGTTTC
>CAZQYL010000414.1:0-2231 GCA_964597425.1 uncultured Ignavibacteriales bacterium
CACCGAATAAACATTTCCTATCCTTTACGCATATTGTTACAAAATATGCCCCAGGTTGACTGCAATCGTATTCTTTTAATCTTAATGATTTGTATTTCTTAAATGGCATATAATAATCTTTTTGTAGGCGTCACGGCTATGTTTACCTCCTTGGGGTCAGACGCAAACATCTTCCTTACCTGTAGGCGTCGTGGCTTGCCCGACGCAAATATTTTTGCCTTTTGGCTGCACGGCTTTGTTTGCCCACTTGGGGTCAGACACCTTTATCTACCTCCATTTACGGGCGGGCAAGCCCCGCCCGCTACAAAAACATTATTTTTGTCCTAAAAACATTATTTTTGTCCTGTAGGCGGCATGGCTTGCCTGCCGCTTTCATAATTTTCCTGTCAACTAATTTTCTATCTTAATTCTGAATTCAATGTACGCTCAATGCAAACGGGGTGACTTGAACCGCCGATAACAAAAACGCGTTTACCCTGCTTAACCAATGTTACTATCAAACATGTCAGATATTCGTTGCGGACAAAATTACTTTCGGCTGAAACATCACCCAGCCACAGGGGCAGCCCGTATTCATCGGATGTTTCGCGCCAATCTTTGATCGGCTTGCCATTTTTATCGTTACCGCGGAATTCCCTGTTCCATATTGCATCAATATCACCTACGGTTTTAATTGTGTTTTGTAATGCCGGGTGCTGTGTGCGTTTTTCTATAAATGCTTTTACATACTCATCCGGATTTTCCGGCTTGCCGAATCTTAAATTACTCAAATACGGACGCAGAATATAGAACATCGCTGCCTGCTCAGGCTTGAATTTTTTGAGCACGGCTGTAATTTCATTATCCAATGGCTGCTCCCATGTGAACGCCTCTACGCCGTCCCGGCGTGAGAGTTTATAAACAAATCCCGTTTCACCATACTCCTCAACGGGATCCATTAACCCCGGAACCAGAAATCCCAGCCTGCCTTCAACCAGGCACACGGTTGGATCAAAACTCTCCCAGCGCTTTTCAATATCAGCAATCTGCGGGTCGTTCTTATCGCGGGTATGCGCGGCACCGTAAAAAAATACCTTCCCCCACTTCGGGTCTTTCTTTGATGCATCTATATCTATAAAAAATGGCCGGGGGTGAGTTTGCGAAACGCTGTCGTACTCCGCCATCGTCATGGGCAACGCGGAAAATTTGCATTCAGCACTGCCTTCGTAGAAGGCAGGTGAGCGCCATGCGAAATAAAAAAGGAATATCACCGCCGCAAGTACAAGCAGAAATATTCCAAGAAAAACTTTTTTTATCATTTATGAATTTTATAGATGAAGAAAATTTAATTCATACAAATATCGGTATAATTACTTAAATTTGTAATCTTCAATTTGTAATCTTCAATTTGAAATTTGTAATATTTATTCCCAAAACGTTTCCGTAATTTTTCTTATATACTTCAGTTCCGCAAGTTTTCTGATAATTTCTTTAAACCCCGGCTTGCGTGTTGGTGATATCACAAGCCACTCTTCATCCGTACAGCCTGAGCGTCCCTTTGAGCCTTTCATTTCGCCTGCGGTTGGATCGATCGCTTTCACTTCGGCAAGCACTGAATCATTTGCGGGAATACAGAACTCATAACTTGTCGCGCTCTTCTCGCCATCGGGGTGAACGCGGTATCCTTCATCATTAAACTTTGTGAGGTCAATTCTTATCTTTCCATCGGTCAATGTATTACCATAACCCGTTTCATTCAGGTTCACTTCAAATGCATCTATCCTGTAGCCCTGCATGTTGGCAGTATTGGGTTCGCCGAAAATTATTCCGTACTTAACATACCCGTTTATGAACACATCCTTATCTATGAATTGATCCAGGTTAAGATATTTATCTTTTCTCACCGGTACGCGGTAATTATCCTGCGTTACGAGTTCGTAATCCCAAATCTTTTCATCGCCCAGCTTGCTTCCGTCACCCGGCGGTACATACTCAACCAGCCTGCCGGCAATTACCGCATCCATGTTTGGGTGCGATTCAATATCGCCATAGACCCAGCATGTATCCCGGACGGAAATATTTTCTATAATTTCAATTCCATCAGCATCAATTCTGAAACCAGTCATGCTCTGGTGGTTTGGGTTGCTATCGCCGATTATGATTCCATAAAATACCCTTCCGTATATTACGACATTGTGGCTTTCGTATTCATCAAAAACAATTGATTCGCCATCGGATTTATTTTTATTCAC
>CAZQYL010000415.1:0-2228 GCA_964597425.1 uncultured Ignavibacteriales bacterium
TTTTTAGTTTTGCAGATATGACATTTTTAAATCCGTTATTATTATGGGGTTTGGCTGCAGTATCAATACCGATCTTGATACATATATTCAACCTGAAAAGAACGAAGAAGATAGAAATTTCTACTTTGATGTTCCTGAAGGAAATTCAGCAGTCCAAATACAAAAAGATCAAGCTGAAGCAGCTTCTCATTCTTTTATCCAGGATAGCCTTCATAATATTTCTTGTGATGATGTTCGCCAAACCGTATGAAACAGGTTTCCTTGGCGCGCCTGCATTCAAATCAAAAAGTTCTGTGTTAATAATACTTGATGACTCTTTCAGTATGCAGACAAGGGATAATAACGGCAACGACCTTGAAAACGGCAAAAAGAAAATAAACATGCTGCTCGAGGCACTTGGTCCCAATAACGAGATTTTCTTTACTACTGTATCAGCAATCAACAGACCATCGGCTTCAATTCCGTTTAAAGATGTTAACAGCATAAAAGATACTCTTGCGTTCATTAAAACTTCCGCTGTTACAAGAGACCTGAATGAAGTGATGTACTATGCGGAAGATATTTTAAATTCCTCATCAAACACTCTAAGGGAAGTATACCTTGTTACTGACGGACAGGCAAGTTTTCTGAAGAAAGATGCGGCAATACTTCCGGTATTTAAAGAAAAAGACAACCTGAATATTTCGGTTATATTAACGGGCACAAGAAATGCCAACAATATTTCGATTGATACTATCAACACGGTTTCGAAAATATTTGAGAAGAACCGTCCGGTAAAGATAAAAGCAGTTTTAAACAATCACAATAATTTTAATTCGGTTAACAAAAGTGTTATTCTAACGCTCGGTAATTTCAGAGAAGAGAAGGTACTTGATATCCCCGCTAATTCATTAGCTGAAGCTGAGTTCATAGTTAAACCTGAACAAACCGGTTATTTATCAGGCAGCATTGAGCTTGTGCAAAGTGATATTTCTGATGATGAAATTTCCGCAGATAACAGGCAGTATTTTACTTTCTATGTTCCTGAACTGGTGAATGTACTTATTGCATCACAAACTCCCTATGACGCAGAATATATAAAACTCGTGCTCAATACATCAAAAGAAATTTCGCCTGGTACCGATGCTTCAACTTTTTTTAACATCAAGGAAGTAAACTCAGCAGATATATCAAATGAAGACCTTAATTCATACAACAGCGTTATAATAATTAACAAACAGCGTTTTTCTTCTGCAGAAACTGCAAAGATAAAAAATTATATTGAGTCAGGCGGCGGAGTTGTACTTTACCCCGGTAATCTATCGGAAATAGATAATTACAATAATGAGCTGATGAAACAGATGGACCTTCCTTATATTACCGGCAGGTTTAATTTGACCGAAGCAGCGAAGTTTGATAAAGTTGATCTGGACCATCCGGTATTTGAAGGAATATTCAGATCAGCCGAGGATAAGAAAAATATTGGGATTGAGTCACCCCTTGTATTAAGCGGCATCACTCCCGGCAGCGGCAAAAATACTGTAAGCATAGTTACGCTCACAGGCGGCATAAATTTCATGGCTGAATACTCAATGGGAAAAGGCAAGCTAATAATGTTTTCATCACCTCCTGATATGAGCAGTTCCGATTTCCCGGGGAAGAACCTTTTTTCACCTGTCACCATTCGAAGTGTTTTATACACAGCCAACATTAATGGTATCAAGCCGGCTGTTACAGGCAGAGATTATTTTATTGACCTCGATAAAATCAATTTAGTGTACGATTCATTGAATATAGTTTCAACAATAAAAGATGCCGGTTCGGTTAAGTTTACTCTAAATGAAGGAACCCGTCTTATCAACATTGGCTCCGGTTTGCTCAATAGTGATAATTACCTTATTACAAATGCCGGCAGGAATGTTATGACTGTTCCAGTTAATTTCAGCAGAACAGAAACTGCCTCAGGCAGGATGGAAATAAACGATATATCTTCTTTGTTAAATGATGGTTATGGCCTTGAAGCAAATGTTATAGCTCCACAGGATTTATTGACTGCCGCAATAATTGATACCAGGAACGGCAGAGATCTATGGATGTATTTCCTTTTGATTGCTGTTATATTCCTGATAATAGAGTACTTACTTTCAAGATCGATAATGAAAAGTAAATAAAAAATTTAATCTTTTTAATAAGTTTTTTTTTGAGTATATTTAAGTCCTTAAAAATAAGGCGATTACAAGAAAATTATA
>CAZQYL010000416.1:0-2221 GCA_964597425.1 uncultured Ignavibacteriales bacterium
AAATACTTGTAAAAGAAAAGCAGTTTAACGACCTGCTTATTGAATGGAATTCCAAGATAAACCTTGTATCACGGAAAAAACCAAACGTACTTGATTTGATTGAGGACTCAAGACTGTTTTTCCACGGCATCGATTTTAAACCCGGGCTGAACATTCTCGATCTCGGCACCGGCGGTGGATTCCCGGGTATAGTAATTGCAATTCACCACCCCGAAGTTAACCTGGTGCTGGTTGATTCCATACAAAAGAAGATAAGTGTAGTTTCGGATATCATTAAACGGATGGAGCTCACCAACGCCGCCGCAATATGCGGCAGGGCAGAAGCCCTTGTATCCGGCGGCTTCATGAATGGTAAGATGAAGAATCACTATGATTATGTTGTATCACGCTCCGTTGCAGTGCTGCAGGATCTCTGCGCCTGGTCAAAGAGCCTTATCAAACCAGGCGGCAAGCTCGTAACCTTAAAAGGCGGGGATATAACCGGAGAGATACACAAAACACGCTCGTTGCCCTATGTTAAAAATATTCACAGGAAGGTTTTTGAAGACAGGATATTGGTTACAGTAGATTTTGTGTGATAAATCTGTAGGGAACCTTTGATCCAATTCCCCTCTTGAGAGGGGTGTCCGGCATTTGCCGGACGGGGTGTGTAATAAATATTATGTCAGCCTACTTAAAAACTTAAATTATTCCTTAAGATATGAAGCAATACACTAACCATATTACCGTTACTTTCTTTTGAACGATCAAAAGAAAGTAACCAAAGAAAAATCGCCCGCTCCTGAAAATTTCCTAAAATCTGCTTTGCTTTACAGGAAAAAAACTCGTCACGCTTGATTCGCACTAAAGGTGCGATTTGCGTGACTCAAACAGTTTTTCCTGTGCTCTTTCTGCAAATCAGATTTTTTAACGGAAATTTTCAAAGGCGGGTCAAAATCAAAAGCCAACCCGAAAGAGGTATATCAGGTCAGACTTTGATAACATTAAATAAAAGCCCAGAAGGCCACAGGACTGGCCTTTGACAGTGGCGACATATATAAGCGATGGGCGAAGCCCATCGTAATAAGGAAACGTTATCATAGCCCTGGAAGGGCGAAACAAAAACAATGCTGCATCTCAAGCTCTTCAAAAAGTGAAAATACCTTTTTTATGGTCTGTACAAAACATTACTGGCGTTCCAGTACTCTTTTGATGAAATATAATTTTCCTTTATCAGTTTGTTCTTTGAATCATATGCCTTCATATAGACTATCTCATCCTTCGCGTCATTCATGGGAATATTCCCGTCAGCCTCGTTAAGCACTTCAAACTTCGTATGCAGCAAATTCATTTTCTTTATTTCATATTCAACAATTGCAAGATCTTCAAACTCATCATCGCCCTTAAGCACGCCGTTTATATCAAGCGTTTTATATCTGTTAAGCCAACCGTTTGCAAACTCAAAATAAATAAAGGCAATTCCGCAATGGTACGTTGAGAGCTCATCCTTATCGTTTACCCGGAATTTCAAAATACACCCTGCGGAATTCTTAATATTTATTTCGTGATCAGAGCCTTTTGAAATAAAGAAACCCGTTGTATCAAAATCCTTAACCTTTACCGCATACTTTATGTATGAATCGTTATCACCCGAAAAAAGATTATTAAATCCGGTAGTAATTAAAATTAGTACTAAGATGAAAGAAGTATGTTTTATGTTATTGCTCATTTTGTAAAATTAGTAATGTTATGCATTATTTATTCCGGTGGATTCAATTACAGTAATTTTCTTAACTGAATTTTTAAGCAGATCCTGATTCTTTATTCTTACCGGGTCATTTTTAAACCTTAAATAGTCCTCTTTTGTTTCAAACGATACTATGTGAACCTCATACGGCACTTCGCCTTCAGTGGGATAAATAAAGTTGTCCCTGCCGGGCCTTAATCTTAGCTCAAGCCTGCCGCTATACTTTTCAAGCAGGGGCAGCACCAATGATTCATATTCCAGGAAGTCCTGCTCGCCGCCATCATTTAAATATAAAAGCTGTGTGATTGTGAATTTAGCCATTGGCCTCTACTTACATCCCCGCGGAGTTGCCGCCGGACTGCTTCCAGCTTTTGAGTTTGCTGAATAATGATTTTCTTACAATGTGCGACTGCCTGCTCATTGCGTTAATACGATTTATGAACTTAAGCGTTACCCAGCCCAGCACACCCATCGCGGCAAAGAAAATTCCGTATG
>CAZQYL010000417.1:0-2205 GCA_964597425.1 uncultured Ignavibacteriales bacterium
AATTAAAACCCCTGAAATGGTTGAAGTTCAGAAGATGGTATTTACAAAATAAACCACAGATTATCCAGATTTAAGGACTTCACAGATTTTCAAAGCCGCTCTAAATCAGAGCGGCTTTTTTTATTCACACAACTTTGGTGCACTTTAATAATATAAAAAAACATTCATTTTCAATATTTGTTTGTTCATTATGTGTGTTTATTTTACGATGATTTTAAAAAAATAATTGTTATATTGAGTTGTCGAATTCAATTGAATAGGGAAATTATTGTGAATAACAATTGTCTGACTATGATAAACTTTATAAATACCGGGAGGAATTATGTTAAAATTAATAGCTCCGTTTATAGTCCTTTTTTTATCAACAATAGTATCTGTTTCACAATGGCAGCCCGATCTAAGGCTTACCAGTGATGTTACATCATCGGATCTTTCCGGTTCATGGAATATTGCATCGAGCGGAAGTTACATACATGTTGTTTGGGAAGATTTTGAATCAATTTCTACAAACAATAAGTTGTTATACAAACGCTCCAGTGATGGTGGTATTACCTGGGATCCTAATACAGAATTTACCAACCGTACATGGCAAATTCACTATCCTTCAATTGCATGTGTTGGTTCTGATGTACACATTGTATGGAGTGATTACCGCAATAATAACTATGAAATATACTACAAGCGCTCATCCAACAACGGAGAGAACTGGGGTCCCGATACACGCCTAACTAATAATACTTTTTCAGGTTTAAACGTAAGTATAGCCGCTGCATCATCTTCAGGCATTCATATTGTATGGTCAGAATCTCACGATGCCACAAATTATGAATTACACTATACCAGGTCAACTGATGGCGGATTAAACTGGCAGAACGAAACACGCCTGACAAATGCACCTGATCGCTCACAAAGTCCATCAATTGCGGCACTCGGCTTATCTGTTTATATTGTTTGGGTTGATCTGCGTAATGGAACTGATGATATCTACTTTAAACGTTCTTCGGATGCAGGCTTGAGCTGGAGTAATGATACGGAATTGAGAAACGATACCGTAAATTGTTTTAACCCTGCTATAGCGGTATCCGGTTCAAATGTATATGTTACCTGGGGAAATTTCAGGAATGATGATTTCCGGGTAGTCTTTAACAGATCAACAAATGGCGGTGTGACCTGGGGAACTGAAACAAATATAACCAGTGATACAGTTAGTTCCAGACGTCCGTCTATTACAGCGTCCGATTCCTCGGTTCATCTGGTGTGGCACAACAGTCTTGCAGGGCATTCGGAGGTACATTATAAGTTATCAACAAACGAAGGTTCCAGCTGGCTGCCGGATCTGAGGCTGACAACAAATCGTTCTCTTGAAGCTTCTGTATGTGTAAACGGCTCTGCAGTTTACTGTATTTGGGAAGATCTTCGTGACGGAAACAGGGAAATTTATTTTAAGCGAAATCCGACAGGAAGCCCTCTGGGTGTTGAAATAGTTAATTCTACCGTACCGACATCTTATTTGCTTAAGCAGAATTATCCAAACCCTTTCAACCCGGTTACTAAAATTAGATTTTATATTCCTGAATCAGGTTTTGTTAGCCTGCAAATTTATGATGCTGTGGGAAGAAATCTTGCAACACTGGTTGATCAAAACCTAAATCCGGGAATTTATGAAGTTGAGTGGAATGCAGTTAATCTGCCAAGCGGAATTTATTTTTACAGAATAACAGCTTCTGAGTTTTCCGAAGTTAAAAAAATGGTGTTGGTTAAGTAAACATAATCCTGAGCGACTGCCAAAGGCAGGAGTGAAGGATCTCATTCGCAATGCAATGATTTTCAAAGCCGCTCTAGTGAGCGGCTTTTTTTATTTTCGTACCCTCGCATGCCTGCAGTTACGTCAGTTCAGTCAGACTATATTAATTTCAAATCCCCATCGCACATTAACGTTGGGAACAGTTATTTTATCAATTGAAGTTAACCAATACCTGAAAAAATTATCCCCCTTTACAAGGGGGATTTTAATATTGCTTAATCACAAACTTCCAATTATTTTTACTTGCCTGTCGTAACGGCAGTTCAGAAAGGCGAACAATATAAATTATCTTATAAAAATGAAACTACCGATATTCACAGTTGATGCATTTACAAATGAACCATTTAAAGGGAATCCGGCTGCAGTATGCCTGCTCAAAGAGGAAATCCCAACCAGCCTTA
>CAZQYL010000418.1:0-2197 GCA_964597425.1 uncultured Ignavibacteriales bacterium
GTATTAAATTGGCTTGTTTATAAATTGGTTAATTAACATAGCAAATATAGCATAAATGTAAGTGTTTGTCAAGTGCTATTCCAAAAAACTATACAGTTGTATTTGCTGAAAATGAGCGAAAAAGGGGATTTATGAGAATAGTGTACTAAAATTGATACAGTATCGGGAGCAGTTTTTTTAGAAGTTCTATCTCTATTTTCTGCTTTTTTCCAAATTATTCCTTCAACTTCGGAATTTTAAGTATTTGTCCGGGGTATATAAAATCAGGATTATCGATCTCGTTCTTGTTGGCTTTCCAGATCACATCCCATTTATCTACAGTCCCGTAAAACTTCAGGGAAATCCCTGTCAATACATCTCCGTACACAACTGTGTACATATCTTCAGCGGTGTTGGTAACCTCGGTATGTTTAACATTATCAATTCTCAGTCGTAAAGCTGAAACACGTTCATTGAACTCAGGAAGGCATCTGATTTTAGAATTAGAAAGTTCGCTTATGAGATTTCTTGCGGCATCCTGCGGAGCGTTGTTGCTGCCTGTTATCAGTTCTGCCTCATCAAGTTTTCTTCTGTAATCCGCGACCTGTTCTTTAGTAGCGCCAACTATAGCGTAAAGCTCAGCCTCGCAATCAAAGTTCTCTGTGTACTCCTTAAGTACCCTCAGGCTGTCTATCTGCTGGTTTAAAGTATCAAGTTTTGCCAATAACAGTATCGCGTCAATTGCGTACATATCCCTCACATATTCCCATTGCTCCTGGTTAAGCTCATCCGGAAGCTTATCCGGCAGTTTATCTGTCTGCGAAAAGATACCCGCAGCAGAAAAAAGCAACAATAGGAATTTAAGAAATATTTTTGGCAATACTGTTTCCCGGTAAAGCTGTTTTTTAAAAAAGCTGTTTATTAGAAAAGTTGTTTATTTTGAAAGCTTATAAGTTTCCACAAGTTTAATGCCGTCATCATATCTGAGGATATTAAGCTCAGAGTTGATACCATGGTAATCTAAGGATATTTTTGATTTAATTGCATCATAGTTAACCAGATTTTTCAGTGCTGTATTCAGCGCATCCCTGGTCTTCGCGCCATCACCAATGAGTTTAAAAATAAGTTTTCCTGTATCATAACCAAACAGGAAATTTTTCGAAAGTTTAAACTTGGATTTTTTCAAAGCTTCTTTTAACGCTGTGTAAGCCGGGTCATTGTTGTTAGGGTAGTATTCTGATTCAAATACAACCTTTTTTAAATATACTTTATTATCTTCAAGTATCTTTTCATGGTTCCAGTCACCTGTACCGGCAATATACATACTCAAACCATCTGAAAACAACTGCGGTACTATAACATTTATTTCATTCGGATTGGCAATAGGTATATAAATAGCGTCTATAACTCCCTGGATGAACTTGGTCGTTTCGGGTTTAAGCTTATAAGGCTTGATGTTCATTGTATCGACCATCTTTTTGGCATTTTTGCCGAACATATAATAGATGCTGATATCCATATTCATCGAAACAGATGAATCTATTAAAGACCACCTTACCCCGCTGGATTCAAGTTTCTGTTTCTGTGTCAGGTTCAGATTTGCTGCATTGATAAAGAGGTCATTCTCTTTAATATATTTAGTAATATTGTTTATCTGCTCTGTGATGCTCTGGGGGTCCTTTTTATAAGACTGGGCTATCAGTATCTTGCCGCCCATAACTTTTACTTCACTTTCAAAATGTTTCCTGAAGTTATCCCCGTAATTCTCTTCGTAAATTACCGCGAAATTCTTTAATCCATTCTTCTTTATCAGGTAATCCGCCATCAGTTTACCGCGTACTTCGTAACTGGGATTAAGCTGGAAAACATAATTGTAGCTTGCCGCAAGCTCATCACCGGTTGCCGTAGGCGATATGATAGGCAGGCTAAACTGGGGGCCGTTTGTGGCTGATTCAGTAAGCTCACTGCTGAAGACAGGACCTATTACGCCAATTATACTTTCATCTTCTCCAAAACTTCTAATTACATCGCTTGCTATTACAGGGTCGCGTTTTGTATCCATTACCTCTAGTGTAACTTTCACAGGTGCGTTCTTGCTGTATTCCTGCAGTGCGAATTTTATGCCGTCAAGTATTTCGTTTCCAAGCACTTTTTTGGAATCATCCTCTGAATCAGAGAACATCGGCAGCGCTACACCAATCTTTACCGCATTTTGTGA
>CAZQYL010000419.1:0-2194 GCA_964597425.1 uncultured Ignavibacteriales bacterium
AAACAGGAGTAGTTGTGAAAAGAACGTTTCAGCCAAGCAATACAAAAAGGAAAAACAAGCACGGTTTCAGGGAAAGAATGAGTACCAAGAACGGAAGAGCTGTTTTAGCCAGCCGCAGAGCTAAGGGCAGAAAAAAGCTCACAGTCAGCGATGAAAAGAAGTTTACAAGGTAATTTAAGTTTAATCCAAAAATTAACTTAAAAAATTGAACTTTGAGTAAGGTATTTACATTAGGCCGCGGTGAGATAATCAGGGGATTCGGTGTATTCGAAGAAATACTTTCTGCTTCAGTAAAACTTGAATCGAAATATGTTAACGCGTTTTTAAATTTTTCAGATCTTAAGACCGGCTTTCCAGTTAAAGTCGGTTTTTTATTGTCAAAAAAAAAATTAAAAAATCAACTGAGCGTAACAGGTTAAGAAGGCTTCTGAAGGAATCATACAGACTGAATAAACTCAGCTTACTTAAAGTATCAGCAGATAAAGAGCAGTACCTCAGAATTCTATTCACCCTGTCAAACTCAGCATACAAAAGCCACACAGAACTAAGCTTTAAAGAAATCTCATCGGGAATGCCTGAACTTCTCGGGAAGATCTCTGAAAGAATAAAATAATTTGTCAAACGTCTTAACTGATATAAAAACATCAATAATCCTCTGAAATATCTGAACCCCAAATACCTGCTGATTTTATTCATAAAATTATACAAGTATTTTATATCCCCGCTGTTTCCGCCATCATGCAGGCACTATCCAACGTGCTCTACTTATGCCGTTGAAGCGCTTGAAAAGCACGGGTTCTTCAAAGGAATTTATATGGCTGCTATCAGGATATTAAAATGTAACCCCTTCTTCGCCGGCGGTTATGACCCTGTTCCCGAAAAAAAATTAAAAGTGAATTAAATAAACAATGGATAGAAATTCGATAATTGGTTTTGTATTGATAGGGGTAATTTTAATTGGATGGCTTTACTTCCAGAATAAGAACACTCCCCCTGTTAATAAAGATGAAAAGAAAACCGAGCAGGTCAACCAGGATAGCTTAAAGAAAGTTCAGGAAGTCGAGCAGAAAAAACAGCAGCAGGTGGTGCAGGATACAGTTAAGAAGAATGTTACCGGCGATACTTCAAAAGTAACACAGCCTGTTTCAGAAAAATACGGCGCGCTGTTTGGTAAGTTTGAAAAAGGCGAAGATAAAGTAATTATTATTGAGACCGATAAATATCACGCTGAGTTTTCCACCAAGGGCGGTTCACTGATAAAGTATGAAGTAAAAGGATTTAACACATGGGATGGTTTCCCGGTGCAGCTGCTTTACCTTGATAAAGGAGGAGAGCTCAATGTTCTGTTCAATTCAACTGAAGGTAAGCTGATAAATACCAAGGACCTTTATTTCAAATCTACGTACAAGGCATGGGAAAGAAAAGACGTACGCGGTAATGAAGAGTTTAAGATAGTTTTCGAAATGCCGATTGATTCTAATGGCGCAAAAATTACAAAGACCTTTACATTCAAAAATGATACATACATGTTCGGTGTTGAGATCGGGCTGGATAACTCAAGCAAGTATATTTCCAATTATGAATACCAGCTTGCCTGGGAGAATTCGCTTAAGCTTACCGAATTCCGCAGTGATGGCGAGGGCGGTCACGCGCAGGCATTCGCCGAAATGGGTGATGAGCTTGAAGTACTTGATGTTACAGCTAAGGATGAGCCGGTTAAATCTGACTTAAACGGGCAGACAAACTGGGTTAGCTCGAGGATAAAATATTTCACGGTGTTCCTGATTCCCGATGGCAAAAAGGCTGACGGAAGTTACATCACCGGAAATTATTTTGATCTGCCAAATAACGGGCATGAGAAAAATTATTCAATAGCCCTTAAGATGGCTATCAAGAATGATAAGTCCGAAAAGAATAAGTTCAATGTTTACTTGGGTCCGGTTGATTATGAGATACTAAAGGGTTACGATATGAACCTGCAGTCAACAATGCGGTTCTCGTTAGATTTCCTTGTCAGACCAATTGCGCAGTATGCTATACTGCCGTTCTTTTTATTCCTGCATAAGTTCATTTCAAACTGGGGAATTGTAATTATCATCTTCTCCATTGTGATGAAGGTTGTGCTTACTCCGTTCACGCGCTACCAGATGAAATCCATGAAGAAGATGGGTGAGCTGCAGCCGAAGATGAACGC
>CAZQYL010000420.1:0-2190 GCA_964597425.1 uncultured Ignavibacteriales bacterium
TCTTCTCCCACTTTTTTGAAAGCTGCAATTGCTTTATCCAGATGCTCGCGGGTATGGGCAGCAGAAACCTGCACTCTTATGCGAGCCTGTCCCTTTGGTACTACCGGATAGTAGAATCCTATGACATAAATACCTTCATCAAGCAGCTTTGTGGCAAAATCCTGTGAGAGCTTTGCGTCATAAAGCATAACGGGAGTTATAGGGTGAGTCCCCTCTTTGATATCAAAACCAAGTTTGCCCATTTCACCGCGGAAGTACTTTGTATTATCTTCAAGCCTGTCACGCAGTTCAGTGGTGGATGACAGCATATCAAACACTGCTATTGATGCTCCCACAATTGCAGGAGCAAGTGAGTTTGAGAATAAGTAAGGACGTGAACGCTGGCGAAGCATTTCAATAATTTCTTTTTTACCGGTTGTGTAGCCGCCCATAGCGCCGCCTAATGCTTTGCCGAGTGTGCCGGTGATAATATCGACTTTACCCATCACGCCGCAGTATTCAACTGCTCCCCTGCCGGTTTTGCCCATAAATCCCGCCGCATGGCATTCATCAACCATTGTCAGGCAATCATATTCCTCAGCTATTTTCACTATCTCATCAACTTTGGCAATGTAACCATCCATGCTGAAAACACCATCGGTCACAATGATTATATTCCTTGCGCCTTCGCGTTTGGATTCATCCAGCTTGCGGCGAAGGTCATCCATATCGTTATTCTTGTACCGGTGGCGGGTGGCTTTACAAAGCCTGATGCCATCGATAATACTTGCGTGGTTAAGTTCATCGGAAATTATCACATCGGTATCATGCAGAATTGGCTCGAATACTCCCCCGTTGGCATCAAAACAGGCGGCGTATAGAATTGTATCTTCGGTGCCGTGGAAATCAGCTATCTTCTGCTCAAGCTCTTTATGTATATCCTGCGTGCCGCAGATGAAACGGACTGAGGACATCCCGAAACCGTGGGTATCCATAACTTTTTTGGCTGCATCTACGACTGTGGGATGGGCTGATAAACCCAGGTAATTGTTTGCGCAGAAATTCAGCACTTCTTTGCCTGTATCCAGCTTAATTACCGCATCCTGCACAGATGTAATAACGCGTTCATGTTTATAAAGGCCATCTACCTTCATGTTATCAAGCTCAACTCTTAACTTACCAAGAAAATTCGACATGTTTTATGTGATAATTGATTAATATATCCACAAAGATAAAGATTTTAGAGGAATTAGGTGATACCAAAAATCATATGAACTATTGTACTTTTATAATGATACCTTTGATTAACGCAACTTTCTTTTATCCTCAATTAATTCCTGTTTGTTTAATGTAAAAACATATATTATGCCGTAATTATGAGAAAACCAAGAACAGAAAAGGAAAAATCAGATTTCCTTGAATTGCGCGAAAAACGCGATAAAATTAGCAAAGAAATGAAGAAAATGAGTCCGGAGGAGTTGAAGGCGTATATTGCCGAACGGCTGAATCAGAAGAAAGAACTTCCTAAGAAAAACTAAAAGGCTCTCAACATTTCAATTGAGAGCCTTTTTTGGGGTAATAACAAAAACAAAATAATCATAAAGGAAGAGAACAAAACAATTACATCCCGTACATATCAATAATTTCCTGCTTAGTTTTGCCAAGAATACCGAATTTTTTACCTGCACTGGTGAACGCTGCAAGCGCTTTTTCCAGATGATGCATTTCATGCGCTGCTGATAGCTGCGTGCGAATTCTCGCCTGTCCTTTAGGCACTACCGGGAAGAAGAATCCAACCGCGTAAATACCGTCATCATACAATGTCTTTGCGAAATCCTGTGATAGCTTGGCATTGAATAACATAACAGGTACTATAGGTGTCTCACCATCTTTAATTATCAAGCCGGCTTCTGTCAAACCCTTGCGCCAGAATGCTGTATTGCGTTCAAGTTTATCGCGGCGCTCAGTGGTTTTGCTGATAATATCAAGCACAGCAAGCGCACCCGATACTACAACTGGTGCAACTGTGTTGCTGAATAAATAGGGTCTGCCCTTCTGGCGGCACATTTCAACAATTTCTTTTCTTCCTGATACACAACCTCCCGAGGCGCCGCCTAATGCTTTGCCAAGTGTAGTTGTGATAATATCAATTTTACCGAATACTCCGCAATGTTCATGTGTACCTCTGCCGGTTTTGCCTATGAATCCGCT
>CAZQYL010000421.1:0-2169 GCA_964597425.1 uncultured Ignavibacteriales bacterium
CAGGATGGTTAATTGATACTTATGGCTGGGGAAGCTGGGGACCGAGTATGATAGGATTTTCTGTTATAGGTGCAATACTAATGTTGAAGCTATGGAATGCAAGACCTAACAAACATGCAGGACATTAATTCGTAATAGAAGTATAACAAAAAATATCTTCCCGGGCTTGAGGTAAAAATTTTTCAATATTAATCCTATGCCCTTATGAGCTCAATTCAAACACTGATAAATGAAAACAGGTTTTTCATTCCTCCTACTGAATTAAAAGATAACGCTTATATTCAAGACTACGAAGCAATTTATCAATATTCAATTTCACAACCTGAAAGATTCTGGGAAGGTATAGCCTCGGAATTAGAATGGTTCTCCAAATGGGATAAGGTTATGAATTTTAACCCGCCCCACCATCAATGGTTTATCAATGCTAAAACAAATATTACATATAATGCTTTAGACAGGCATGCAAAAGGTAATTTAAGAAATAAAGTCGCGCTTATATGGTCATCTGAAGATGGGCATGAAAAAATATTTACCTATGACAGATTGCTCAGAAGAGTTTGTCAGGTAGCCAATGCTTTAAAATCTTTCGGTGTAAAAAAAGGTGACAGAGTAATTATTTATATGCCTTTAACCCCGGAAGGAATCTGTTCGATGTTGGCGTGCGCAAGAATCGGCGCGATACATTCAGTTGTATATGCCGGCATGGGAGTTAATGCATTAAGATCGCGAATAGAAGATTCGCAGGCAAAAGTTATAATTTGCTGTGATGTAACATATCGTGGCGGGAAGAGAATTTCTTTAAAATCTATTGTAGATAATGCCGTTGAAGATCTTATGTGTGTAGAAAAAATTATTGTAGATAGAAGACAGGAGCCGAAAATTGAATTAAATTCAGAGCGCGAAGTAGATTTTATGGATGCAATTTCCTCGCAGCCGCAATGGTGTGAGCCTGAAGTAATGGATGCAGAAGATCCGTTATTTATTCTATACACAAGCGGCACGACAGGAACACCTAAAGGGGTAGTGCATGTTCATGGAGGATATCAGGTCGGTACATATTATTTATCTAAAGCTTTCTTTGATATGAAACAGTCAGATATTTTCTGGAGCACTTCTGATATCGGATGGATTGTCGGGCATAGTTATATAGTATATGGTCCGTTATTGAACGGAGCAACGATTCTTGCAAGAGAGGGTGCAATAGATTATCCTGACCCGGGAATTATTTGGAGTACAGTTGAAAGGCATGGGGTAAATATTATGTTCACTGCTCCGACGGCTATAAGAATGTTCATGAAACATGGAACGGAGTTTATTGATAAATATGATTTATCTACGTTGAGATTAATTGCATGCGCGGGGGAGCCCTTAAATCCTGAAGCGCATAAGTGGGCAATCGAAAATATTGTAAAAGAAAAGGGTTACGTTATTGATAACTGGTGGCAGACTGAAATTGCTTCACCTGTACTCGGAACATTGCCCGGAGCAAATGCAAAACTTGGCAAAGTCGGGAAGCCAATGCCGGGAGTTGTTGTTGATATTTTGAATCCTGTCACAGGTGAAAGAGTAAAACCAAACGAAGGCGGAATACTTGTATTAAAAAGACCGCTGCCATATATGATGAGAACAATCTGGGGAGACGATGACAGATATAAAAAATACTGGGAAGATTTTCCCGGATGTTATACAAGCGGCGACGTAGCATTCTATGATGAAGACGGGTATTTTTGTGTTCTGGGTCGCGCAGATGATGTAATGAATGTCGCAGGGCATAGAATAGGTACCGCAGAAGTTGAAGGCGCATTTATATCACATACTTCTGTTGCTGAATCTGCTGTGATAGGCTTGCCTGATGACCTTAAAGGTGAAAGAATAAAAGCCTTCGTTGTTCTTAAGCCGGGACATGAAAAGTCGGATAATTTAAAATCAATTTTGCGTGACCATGTAAGGCGAGAATTAGGACCAATTGCAACACCAAGCGAGATTGAATTCAGAGATACTCTTCCAAAAACAAGAAGCGGTAAGATTGTAAGAAGGTTATTGAAGGCAGAAGAGCTGGGTGAAAGCCCCGGAGATCTATCAACACTTTCAGATTAACTTCATATCATTAATACGTTGATTTTTTTGTGCAGAATATTATATTATTATAATAAATAATTTGCCACAATG
>CAZQYL010000422.1:0-2159 GCA_964597425.1 uncultured Ignavibacteriales bacterium
CGATTGAGTTTATGATCATTGCTTCCATGGAAAGCAGGAGCAGTATCTTATTGTAAATGGACCTGTGGTTATCTGAGTTGCCCGAAAACGTGAAAACAATTACAGCAATAATTGCACCAAGCAGTACGTTAAAGACAATCAATTCTTCGCGGTTGTTGAACGGGTCTTTGGCAAAAAATACCAGCGCAATTAAAAAACCCGTCATAACTATCAGCATAAGCGGTGTGAACAGCTTTGAAATAAAAGGGGCAACTTTGTTGATTATTTTGGGTGAGCTTTCTATCATATAGTTTGCAAATAAGGGAGCCGAGACGAGTCCGTACACAACAACATAATCACCAAGAATATTATCGATCCTTACTTTTATCACCCCGAACATAGCTACACTCAGCATAGTAAGCAGCATACCCGCGCAAATTATAACCCCGGTAAGTACAAATGTATCACCGTTGCGTTTTAAGAAGAGCATTCTTGCCTTGCGTGAGGAAATATCAAAATTAGCATATGCTGCCCCAAGCAGGACCCATGAAATAAATGAAAAATGAATTGCCGATAGTATCCTTGTATGGCTGCCTTCATTCCACGGAAGAAGGTTCATAAATAACAGACCCGCAAGAATAACTGAAAATACAATTAAATATTTTTTGCTCTCAGTTTTAAACTTCAGCAGGTAGAATAAGGTTAATGCGGGTAAAACTACAAATGCGATGTTATCAGTTACAAAATTCTGTGCGTTGATGCCAAATATCTGCGGAATTTTAAAAATTGTACCGCATACAAGTGCCGCAATAACCGTATAAATGAGATTGAATTTTCCGGTGGGTGTAACTTCATGGATAGCTGCGTAATCTTCTTCTTTTTCTCCGGAGAGTACTTCCTCCTGAAGCCTTATTTGCCAGAAATGTGCCAGGGGTGAATCTTTGATTTCAGGGAACAATGCCAAAAAATCATTAGTGAACCCGGTTTTATTTTCCCTGTAGAGCTTTTCAAGTAATTCGGGATTTTCTATGTTTTGAATAATTTCCTGTTTCATGGTTTTACAAATTAAATTGTATTATTTCGCAAAACTAACTTCTAATTTCTGCCTACGGGAATATTGCCAAGCTTTTCAAGATCGTAATAAAGGTAAATGAACGAAATGTAGCTCACATTGATCAATATTATTGAAAGGTTCAGAAAACTTTTCCTGTAAATAAAAATTTCCTCATGAAGGCCTGCTGGTTTTTTGGCATTACATCTTAAGATATCACCAAAGCATATCAAAAATGATAGAAGCGAAGCTATATTCATTAATACATAAGGATTCACGGACCTTTTGATATCATACAATGCTCGGTATAGTAAATCAGAATCAATCGCCCTGAGTAAAATTGAAATTAATACTATTGTTGAAGGTAACACCAGAGCCAATCCTGCAAACACATATTTATCAAAATATTTTTCAATATCACTCATCTTTGCCCGGACTTCTTATCCTTTTCAGGCACTGCGTCAAGTTTAGGATTTTCACCCGTCTTAGGTGATTCTTCAGTTTTCGGAGTTTCCTCTATCTTCGGCTCATTTTCCCGTACTTCCCGGGCATTTATCTCATTCTCATTTTCCCTGCGCGGTACTACTTCAATGTTTCCGTTCTTCTCTTTTATCTTATTTTTCAGGCTGTCAATATTTCTGTTTTTGATGAGGTATATATCTTTCCCATGTTCTTTGTAATACTGCAATGTTCTATCATCAGGCAGATTCCATGAGAGCCACGAATAATTTTCCTGTTCCATTTCAAAATCAGCAACACGTTCCTTGTAAACATCAAGCCCGTTCTTGTAATCACCAAAAATAAAACTATACTCCATAAACTCCCTGTCAAGCACATCCCTGTGTTTATCCAGTACGGGCAATGCATCATTATTCAGCTTCAGGAGGTATTCTATATCAATTTTTTCTTTTACGGGATTTTTCAGATTAAACTCTGCAATCACATTATCCCAGCTGAATGAGCTCATTATCAAGAGCATTACAATTGCCGCCATGCTGTTTATTTTAAAGAGCCAGAAAGTTGTTCTTTTTTGATGAATTTTTAGAAGCATCGTAACAAGTCCCGTGAGAGTTAAAATAATGAATATCATCACACCAATGCGCTTGAAAGAAAGCGCGAAGTAATGCTC
>CAZQYL010000423.1:0-2157 GCA_964597425.1 uncultured Ignavibacteriales bacterium
GAGCTTGCAAACGGCAGCCGTGAATACGCCGCGGGACTCGTAGCTTTCAACAGCATTTTCCAGGTGTTATTCTACAGCTTATTTGCGTGGATATTCATCACAATACTTCCGCCGTATTTCGGGGTAACCGGACTAGAGGTCAACATAAGCATTGCAGAAATTGCGCAAAGTGTCTTCATCTATCTTGGTATTCCGTTTATTGCGGGATTTCTAAGCCGTTATATTCTTATCAGATCAAAGGGTAAAGAGTGGTATGAAAATAAATTTATTCCCAAGATAAGTCCCATAACTTTAATTGCTTTATTATTCACAATAGTTGCGATGTTCAGCTTAAAAGGTGAAATGATAGTAAATATTCCAATGGATGTTGTAAGAATTGCAATTCCATTACTTATTTATTTCGTGATAATGTTCTTTATAACATTCCTTGTTGGAAAGTGGCTTGGAGCTGATTATTCCCAAAACGCTGCACTTTCATTCACTGCCGCAGGTAATAATTTCGAGCTCGCAATTGCTGTGAGTATCGGGGTATTCGGCATATCCAGTCCCCAGGCATTTGCGGGAGTCATCGGCCCATTGGTAGAAGTCCCTGCACTGATACTCCTCGTCAACGCCGCCTTCTGGCTCAAAAAGAAATTGTACGATAAAAAGAACACATTGTAGGCGTCATGGACCTGACTTACTGCAGCCAGGGCTGATCAGGAAGTTTGCCTGACGCCATTATAGAAGATTGTGGGTTTCCAATTGTTAACTTCATGGTATGATTGATTTTTTTCATTTTACAATTGCATAATTCGCGAAATTCGTGTAATTCGTGGTTACATCTCCTCCCCAAAAAAAGTATCATTCAATGATACACATAACCCCTTTTTAACGCCTATTTTTGTTTATTAAAATAAGTATTAATTAATTATATTCGCTGATATCATAAACATAACATTATTTCCATACCTGCAAATAGCGGGATTTGTATAGTTTGGGAATTCAGCAATAAAAAAACTATAGAAAGGTTTTACCCAAAATGGCAGATAACGAAAAACTGCGCTCTTTACAGATAGCTATTGACCAGATAGAAAAGTCACACGGCAAAGGCTCCATAATGAAGCTTGGTGACGGCGTAATTGCGAAGATCGACTCGATCTCAACAAGCTCAATTTCACTTGATGCAGCCTTAGGCGTTGGCGGTGTACCAAGAGGAAGAATTATTGAAATATACGGACCTGAATCATCGGGTAAAACTACCATCTGTCTTCATATAATTGCCGAAGCACAGAAAAAAGGGGGACTTGCCGCTTTCATAGATACCGAGCATGCATTAGATACAGGTTACGCCAAAAAACTTGGAGTTGATGTTGAAAACCTGCTTGTATCTCAGCCCGAGTACGGCGAGCAGGCTCTTGAAATTGTTGAAACACTTGTTCGCAGTAATGCGCTTGATATTATTGTGGTTGATTCCGTTGCAGCGCTTACACCAAGAGCTGAAATAGAAGGCGAAATGGGTGACTCACACATGGGCCTGCAGGCAAGATTGATGTCACAGGCATTGCGTAAGCTTACTTCTGCGGTTTCGAAATCAAATATATCGCTTATGTTCACAAACCAGCTTCGCGATAAGATAGGCGTTATGTTCGGTTCACCTGAAACAACAACCGGTGGTAAAGCGCTTAAATTCTACGCGTCTGTCAGAATGGACGTTCGCCGTATAGCCCAGATCAAAGACGGCACAAATGTAATTGGTAACCGTACAAAAGTAAAAGTTGTAAAAAATAAAGTCGCTCCTCCATTCCGCGAAGTTGAATTTGATATCATCTACAATGAAGGTATCTCAAAACTTGGCGATCTTGTTGATACTGCCGTTGATATGGAAATTATCAAAAAAGCAGGCGCATGGTTCAGCTATAACGAGCAGCGTATGCAGGGCAGAGAGGGTGTAAAGAATATGCTTCTTGAAAATCCGGAACTGCTCGCAAGACTCAACAACGAGGTCCGCGAAGCAATGGGCATGGAAGTCACACCCGAAACAGCAAAAAAAGAACCATCAGCTAATGGCAACGGCGAAGCTAAACCAAAAGAAAAAGCAGCCAAGAAGTAATTATTGCCGCAGAAATAGAAATCTTTTGTAGAGACGTCCCGGTGGGACGTCTCTTTTTGTATTCA